>CAZYYF010000073.1:0-6263 GCA_964650875.1 uncultured bacterium | reverse complement strand
CGTTATCGCTCAGTGTAAAAAGCCAACCGCACAAATGGCACATTTGGTTTTTTCCGTCACTCAAGCCAACGCTCAAAAAACCAAAAGAGCCATTTTTTTCCAACGCTCGACAAAATAATCCGAAATTATTCATTAATTTTGACCAAAATTAGACAAGTACAAATTTACACAATGACACTTGGACAAAAAATAAAAGAATTAAGGGAACAGGCTGGTCTCAAACAAAGAGAGCTTGCATATCAGCTTGGAATTGGAGAAGGTTTTCTAAGCAAAGTTGAAAATGACCAAAAACCCCTAAAGAGAGAAGATTTAACTAAGTTGAATGAACTCTTTAAAATACCGATTGAAGAACTTGAATCATTGTGGCTTGCTAACAAGCTTTACTCAATTGTAAGAGATGAAGAATCAGCCTTGACAGCTTTAAAAGTAGCTGAAGAACAAGTAAAATATAAAAGTCTAAAAAATGCTTAATTACGTTTGTGAACCATACAAGGAATTAAAAGAGGTCGTTCAAACTTTTGAAGAGCAATTAGAATTGTTCTTTTCTATGGACTTTGAGACTAAAACCAACAAACCTAAACAAGATGAAAATTTAGGACAGGTTTTTACGTCTCCAATTCTTGCTAAGTTTATGATTCGGTTGCTAAAAGACAATTTAAAACCAAATTCTTCTATACTTGATCCTTGTATAGGACCAAACACTTTTTTTAAAGCAATGACTGAAGACTTTTCAAATTGCCATTTAAAAGGTATTGAAATTGACATTAATCTAATCACTGAAAAAATAAATAATTTTTACGAAAGTCCAAATAGAACTTTAATCAAGGGAAGTTTCTTTGATTTACCAATTACAGAAAAGTTTGACCTAATTATCCAAAATCCGCCTTATGTAAGACAGGAACTATTGATTGAAGGTGCAAATTCAAAAGACAGTATTAGGTACAATGTATCTTCTCCTTTATCAACAATTCCATCACAATCAAATTTATATATCTACTTTTTATTAAAGTCTATTCTGCATTTAAAGGAAGGAGGCATAATGGTTGCCGTCATATATGACAGTTGGCTTTACAGCAGTTTTGGGAAATTTTTAAAAGAATCATTCCTTAAACTAGGACGTTTAGAAAGTATTTATCATTTCAAGAAAAGTGCTTTTGATAACGTAGAAATAGGTGCTACCGTAATAAAATTTGTAAAGGATAATAATCATAAGAAATCTATATCATATTTTCCACTGAATGATTTGAACGATTTAAGAACTTACAATGGATTAAATGCACATTGTATAAAATTAAAACAACAAGAGTTATTGACTTATAGCTTCAACAATCAAAGTAAAATCAATTACAAGTCCAACCTCTTTAAAGAGCTTAAAACAATTGTATCACAACCTATCCAAAGAGGAACATCGGCAGTAGTAAATAGCCATTTTATTTTCTCGAAAAATGAACTCCCTGAACTAAAACCAATTATCAAAGATGTTTCTCAGATTAAAACCTACACTGTAAAAAAAGAGAATGCTTATATTCTAGCAGTTAATGGGTCAATATCTAATGAAACTAAACAGTATTTAGAATCAGTTAAAAACGAAATTCTAAAAACACCAACTCAAAAGTTTATAGCAGTAAAAAGAGATATTGAAACTAAAAGAGATTGGTATAAAATCAATTTGAAAGCAACAGGTAATTTTATTTTCAACTATTATTTACGAAACAATATTGATTTCATTTATAATCCAAATAAGTTTTTGTCTTCTGATAACTTTTATATTCTCAATATCAAGGATAATGCGTTAGCTAATTTTGCAATTTTAAACTCTTCTTTTACGAGATTAAACACACTAAGCAATTCAAGAAGTCAGGGAAATGGTTTGAGAAAAATACAGCTTTACGAATTTAAAGAAGTGAAAGTAATTGACATAAATAAACTTTCAGAACAGTCCATAAAAAAATTGGAATTGCTAGGAAAAGAATTGATGAATGTGAACAGATACGAAAACGGGCAAAAGGAGATAATTGAACAAATTGATTCGGTACTAATTGACGAATACAATAAAAAAAACGGTTCATCATTAACAATTGATGATTTAAATAATGAAATAAAAGAATACTTGAATTAAAATGATAAACCTTTGGTATAACTCTGATGAAGTTACTGGATTTCATCCTGTCGTTGAAAGTGCTATTAACAACGCTATCATAAATTGCGGTTATGACTCTGTGATGGAATTAGTGCATCATCCCACTATTCCAAATAGTACAATCATACCTGACTTTGCAATTAAGTTAAAATCTTCAAATAGATACATTTTTGTTATAGAGGTAAAAAAAACATCACGTGATGTTACATCGCAAAGATTTCAAAACCAATCAAGGTCATATGTATCTGATTTTTCGCCTTACTGGGAGCCAAATTATCCGAAGTATTTTTGTTTAACAAATATTGAGGAGCTAATCTTATTTGCAGATAGGCAAGGTCCTATTTCAACTTGCATATTAAAGGGAAACCCAAAATCACATACTCCGTTTAACCCTCAAAATCGAGACGCAACGCAAACAAGCATTGAGTTTCAGGCAACATTTGAACAAATCTTGCCAATTATATATAATCGTACTCAGCCTGACTGGGATAATAATTGGCAGCCGATAATTGACACGTTTGTTCAAAATTATCAGAGTGTTAGTAATAGTTTACAACTAAACAAGGACTTAGCAGATGAAATTACACTTTATGAGTTTTTCAGATTGTTGGCTTTTGCTTACTTAAAAGATTATTATAATCAAACGAGTAATCCAAATCAAAGCTATTTCCGAACTTTTCCACTAGCTAATGATAATCTTCAAACATTCATTACAAAACTAACTAACAATTACAACCGTGTATTGCAGTTAGATTTCAATCAAGTTTTTTCAAATCATCCGAATTCAACGGATAGAATATTTCCTGAGAATTTCAGTTCATCAATCATACAATACTTTAAAAATACCATTCAAGCTTTAAATAGCTATAGTTCACAAGCCGTTTCTGACAACCCATTGCCTGAATATATTTTCAACCTATTGACTTCAAAAGTTTATGACAAAAATACGCTTCACAAGAAAGGTAAAATAATGTCTGATACGGAGTTATCCATTTTATTAGCAACAGTTACAATCGAAAATGAAAACTCAACTGTAATTGATCCCTGTTCAGGTGATGGAGCTTTATTAGATGCCGCGTACGACTATTTAAATATTTTGAGTCTTTCAAATACAATAACTAAATCACATAATCAATTACTGAATCAAGTAACTGGAATTGAAATTGACCCATTTTTAGCACAATTAGCTACGTTTCGACTTGTATCCAAAAACCTTTCTGGTGTTGACAGTTCTACGAATGCAAATATTATAACTGGAAATACTTTTACTAATTCAAATGTCGCTGGCTATGATGTTATATTGATGAATCCCCCGTTTTTAAGAAATGATAATCCTGATGCACCAATAACAATTGCAGATAAGGCTTTAATGAATAATGCAATAAACAGTAATGGACAAACGAATTTCGTTACTCTTGCATCCCAGCCCAATTTATATTTTTACTTCGTAAATTATTCTTGGCACTACTTAAACTCTCAAGGTAGAGCGGGATTTATTTTAATGGCAAAATTCTTAAACAATGAAGAAGGATCACATTTAAAGCAGTTTATTTTAGATAAAGTTGAATCTATCATTTTGTATCCAAGAAATTACTTTGAAGATTTCAAGGTAACAACAGTAATTACAGTTTTAAGTAAACATCCGTCAAACCAAATAAAATTTTTAAGGATTATTGACTCAGACCTGCTTTCACGTCCAAATGATATAAAATCTATTATAGAAACAACCAATAGTAGTATTGTAACCGCAAATTATTCTCTGAAAGTTACTGATAGAAATATTGATCCATCAGCGAATTGGAAAATATTTTTTAATGACCCAGCCGATAAATTTCAAACATTAGATTCCCTTCCATTCCTAGAACCTTTGGACACCTTTTTTGCAAACAAAAGACGTGGAGGAGCAGAAAATAGTGGTGGTTCAAAAATTATTTTTCCTGATTTTACCAAATCACCTTATTCTGGACTTTTAAATTCTAATAAAGGTTATGGCATTAAAAATAGTAAGAATGCTAGAAATTTAATCTTAGAACAATCAGATTTGGAAGAAGAGCCTGCAATACATTTTCCAACTCAATATGACGACAATTCGCCAAATGGATTAGCCTCTAATCATCAAGCAGATGTTTCACTCAATTCAATATTTACTACCAATAATGCGACAGATTCAGAGAAGTGGAGGCAAATTGTAAATGCAGCGTTCAGAAATAGGATTTCTTTTGACATTCTAATTCCAAGAGCAGAAAGGACAAAACATACTTGCTATTACAATCCTTTTTCTTCACCAGTAGTACTTTCTACTAATTTCTTTTATTTAGCTGGTTTTCAAAATGGCAACACGAATACATCAATCTCGAGTTCCAGTCAAATCAAATTTATTACTGCATACCTAAATTCTTGCTTTGGGCAAATTCAATTTGAAATTCATTCAAACAATCAGGAGGGTTTAAGAAAATTGGAAGGATTTCACATTAATGAAATAAAGGTTCCAGACCTGAGACAACTTACAAAAGATGAAATTGATTCTGTTGTAACTGCCTTTGAAAATCTCAGTAATTTAAATGTTACAGTAAGCGGAGACGAAGGATTTTCAACACCAAGAAGACAATTGGATGAAGAGGTTGCCAAAATTATTTTTTCTAAGGATAACTTAGGATTCAATTCGAGTAATGAAATGACAAATTTCTTTGAACTCTTTTTAGCTGACCTAGTAGAAGACAGAAGATTATGAAAAAAAATAAGATTAAAGTAATAGGTTTATTTTCTGGATGCGGTGGTTTAGACTTGGGATTTAAACAAGCTGGATATGATTTAATATGGGCAAATGATATTTTGAAAGATGCTTGTGACACCTACAGATTAAACATTGGAGACCATATTGTAAATGAAGATATTACAAAAATTGACTTAAATACAATTCCAAATGCTGACATTATAATTGGTGGTCCACCTTGTCAAGGCTTTTCAGGAATAGGCAAACGAGATCCTAACGACAATAGGTCAGCATTAGTTTATTCTTACTTGGATGTTGTAAACTACGTACAGCCGAAAATATTCCTTTTTGAAAACGTCACGGGTATAAAATCATCTAAAGCAGCAGATGGTTCAAAAGTAATAGACAACTTAAAACAAGCATTTGAGAACATCGGTTATCATATCAATATTTATACGCTTAACGCAGCCGATTACGGTGTGCCTCAAAGAAGAAAAAGAGTATTTATAATTGGCAACAAAGTAGGAGTTGATATTTCAGCACCACCACAAACCCATTTTGAGAAAATAGAGGGTAAGAGAAAATGGATTTCTTCTTTTGAAGCAATCTCTGATTTGGATTCACCAACAGAAAATGGAGAAACAAAATATAAACACCAGCCGAAAAATGAATATCAGACTTTAATGCGAAAAAATGCTGACAAAACAACTTTACATATAGTTCCTTATTCTAGCCCAACGGACAAAGAAATTATTAGGCACGTCAAGCCAGGCGGTAATTATATGGACATTCCTGATAGCGTTTCAACAAAAAGAATTATGTATTTCAAAAGCACTGGAGGAAGAACTACTACTTATGGTAGACTTGACCCTGAAATGCCAAATTATACAATTAACACTCACTTCAATCGTCCAAATATTGGCTGTAACATACATTACGAAGAAGACAGAATGATTACAATTCGAGAGGGTTTAAGATTTCAGTCATTCCCTGATGATTTTCAATTGATTTCAAAAACTCAAAGAAATTATTATGTGCAAGTTGGAAATGCTGTTCCTCCTTTGCTATCGAAAGCTTGGGCTGAACATTTATTGACGTATTTAGTGAATATTCCCTACCCAAAAGACATACACATTGCCAAGTCGCACAAAAGCCAACCGCACAAGCCAAAACTTGTCAAAGAGTATGTCTTTGCCAACGCAGAAAACGATACCGAATGAAAGAACACCGAAGCGATAACATCACCTATACGCAAGCAGGGGTTTCGTGCTTCGTAGGACAGGAAAGTGGTAAATTTGAAGGTCAGTTCTTCGTAGGAAGTTCAGTGGTGAAAATCCCTGCCTGCGTATAGCTGAAAACCGTTGTGCGTCATTTTAAAAGACAACAAACTAATTAACAAAAGTGATTTGA
>CAZYYF010000072.1:0-6333 GCA_964650875.1 uncultured bacterium | reverse complement strand
AAGAAGACTTGAAAGCCTTGTAATGTGATAATGGACAGGCAACTCCTTACGAAACTGCTGAAGAGTTATAAAAAGGGTGCTATTAGCGAAAAAAACCTTATTGAAAAGATGAAGATACTGCCTTACATCAATATGGACTTTGCAAGGCTTGATACACACCGCGCCATAAAGTTCGGGTTTCCTGAGGTTGTTTATGCTCCCGGTAAGAATATTGAACAGATTGTACGGATAATAAAATCAATTCTCAAGACCCATTCTAATTTCATAGTTACCAGAGTAACACCTGCACAGGCTGAAAGAATAAAAAAAGAGATACCGGGTATTCTCTACTATGAACCTGCAAGAATCCTGTCTCTAAAAAAGATTAAAAAAAAAGAAAAGAAGAAGTATGTTGCTGTGGTTTCAGCAGGAACCTCTGACATACCTGTCGCTGAAGAATCAGCAACTATATTGGAAATATTAGGTGACAGGGTAGAAAGGTTGTATGATGTAGGTGTTGCCGGGCTACACAGGCTCCTTGATAAATCTGAAGTGCTTAATGCGGCAGAGTGTCTTATTGTTGTTGCGGGAATGGAAGGTGCGCTTCCCAGTGTAGTTGGAGGTATTGTTTCCCGTCCGGTGATTGCAGTACCTACTTCTATCGGATATGGAGCAAACTTTGCTGGTGTAGCACCCCTTCTTACGATGCTTAACAGCTGTACGGCAAATGTTGTGGTTGTCAATATAGATAATGGTTTTGGAGCCGGCTTTTTTGCCCATCTAATAGTGAATAAATAACCACTTGTCTCATATGTCTCATGTCTTGTTTATACTCCGAATAGCCAGTTAAGCGTATTGACATTGGAGACTTTTTTCTTTAATACAGCAGGTAAATAATCCAGAGCATCCTTTTCGTCTTTATAAGAACCCTTGTAATTGAAGTCTCTGAAGACGTTTTTACCCTGCCTTCTTCTGCAGATGTAAGAATATGAAGGAGAATCACTTCCCCACATCATAGTGTCTGGATACATCTCCATCAGTTGCTTCATAACCTTTTTATGGTCAGAAAAATCTGCTGCAATGGGTTCATATAGGTTAAACAACTTTCCTGCTATAAAACTATCAACCTGAATTTTCAGTGCGGCAGTGTCCACCCATACATTCGGCATACTGTTTGCAAAATCAAGGTATCCTTTATGAAAAACTATCGCATGGGCAAGACCGAATCTTATGTCAGGATTTTTTTCTATCACCTTGAAGGCATCTTTCACATTGGAGTAATAGTCTTCTGGTAGAGGAGAGGTATGGAATAAAAAGGGGATGTTTCTTTCTCGGGCATATCGCAAGAAAACATTCCCCTGTTTTAACAGACAGATAATTTTTGACTGGGATGTGGTAGGATTTATTTTTATCCCGTAGATAGGATATTTCTTTTCAAGAGATTCAAGGAATTTCATCTGGCATCTGGTCTTTCGTTCTGGATCAACTGAGACAAAAGGAATAAAACGGCTTTTAATTTCAGGATTAAACTCAAATATCTCCCGCATGACAAGGGTATTTTCAATGGCATAAGGTAGCTCTGATATAGGCTTTTTATCAGCAACATTCAACCCCTTTGATATCAGTGTTTTAAGATTGAAAAAGAGATCAGATGTATCAGGAAAAACTATACTAACATCCACCCCTGCTGACATCTGTTTGTAAAATAGAGACTCCAGTGTCTCCGCATACGGATATTCAAGTCGGGCATATGCTTTTATACATACCCCTATGTGGTTATGACAGTCAATAATTTTATTCTTCAAAATAGACCTATTCATCTCCATCATTTCTCTCCTCTTTTTTAAGTCTCAGATTATCTACTGGGAAAAATAAATAAAAAGGAAATGTTATAAAACACCTCTTAATAAAATTAGAGGTTGAGGACTTACCCATCTCAGGTTTCTTTATCCAACCCAAGTTTCGTACGTCTTTTTGGTGTGAAAGCACCGTCTTTTTTGATAGCAGCTAATGCCCTTTGTGCAACAGGGGCAAATGTCGTGTCAAGAACCTTTGTCCACTGGCTGATTGCTTTATCAATCTGCTCGTTGTTTTCGTAAGCATGGGCAAGAAGACTCTTTACATAATCGGGGCAGGGAAATTTGACGGCTTTTTCAAGATATTTGACCGCATTCGCATAATCTTCACCCTTATTGTAATATGTCCATCCCAGTTCAAAATAGAGGTCATACTGTTCAGGATTGTAGGCAATTCCTTTTTTCAAGAAGGTTATTCCCTGTTGGTACCAGTATTGTTTCTCTTGAGGATCATTAGTAGCCGCATAGATGTTATAAGCCATATGCCAACCTCCAACCGCCCATACAGTAATGTAACGTGGCTGAAGCCATGCTACGGATTCAAACAAAGGCAAGAGTTTATAGGTATGTCCGCTATGCCATAAATCCTCTATGTTGAGCCACAAAAGGTCAGCAGCAATACCCCTAAAACCACCTAACACAAGACTTCCCGCAACCTGTCCCGGCATAAGAAGTAGTCTTGCTTCAAGATCTTCTAATTTTCTTCTATAATCAATGTTAACCTGCAAAAAACCCATAGGAATATACAGGAGAATAGCAATAAAAAGATTTACCCAGTTTTTGTTTTTCATACTTCCCTCTTTTGGAAAAAGTATATGCCTATCAACACTGCTATTGTTATATATATGATACCGTAAAGTGATGTCTGTCCTATATACCTCCAGCTGACATTAACTCCCACAACAACCTGGTCTCTAATATTGAAATTTTCATAGTTAGGAATTATTGTACGCAACATCTCTCCCAATCCTTTGAAAACAATGTTGTCCGTCCTTTCTATGAGTTGTTTCAGATAAACAGTCATATTGCCTACGATGAAAAGGAAAAAAGAAAAGATGATATTAAATGCATCTGTTGCAAATGTAGCAATAGCCAGTGTTATAGAACCTATCAAAATAAGTTCTATGTATATCAGCAAAAGACTTTTGTATATCTCTATGTCAGGAACCGATTTCTTGAACATAAGCAACCCTATGAAAAAAAGGCTTATAAGAACAGCGTTCAAAAGAATAATTAAAGACTGCCCTACAAACTTTCCAATGATAAAGTTTTTTCTCGTAATAGGCTTTGCCAGAAGGGTATATATTGTTTTCTTTTCTATTTCCCCTGATACCGCTCCTATGGCTGTAAAGATTGCAAGAATGGCTCCAAAAAACTCAATTGTGGCAAAACTGACATCCTTTATCATCTTCAGTTCATCCTGAGACGCAAGAAAAGAAAAAAACTTTGAAGTCCCTATTGCTACAAAAGCAACTACAAGAAGTATGTATAGGGTTTTTTTTCTTAATGCTTCCCTGAATGTATTGACTGCGATAATCCATACCTTACCCATTGTTATCTCCTTTTTCTCCAACTTTCCTTGATAGATTTTCAAGGCGAGGAGTTGCTATTTATATCTTTCAGGCTTTTGTTGTAGATGATAGTTCTGATTTTTCTCTTTCAATATCTATATCAAATTTTTCTATTGCTTTTACAAAAAGGTCTTCAAGGTTTTCTGCCTGATATTGCTTCAATAGTTCTGTAAGCACTCCCACAGTCAGTAGGTAACCTCTATGGAAGATTGCTATCCTGCTACATACCCTTTCCACTTCAGAAAGGAAATGACTGGAAAGAAGGATTGTCTTGCCCATTTGTTTAAGTTGGAGAAGTAAATCTCTTGTTTCCTTACATCCTATCGGATCAAGACCTGTTGTAGGCTCATCCAGTATAAGGATTTTGGGGTCGTTTATAAGGCTTGAAGCCAGTCCTATCCTTTCAAGCATTCCCTTAGAATAATGCTTCAAAGAAAGTTTCCCTGCATCCTGAAGATTGACAAGATTTAGCAGGTAATCAGTTCTCTCTTTGATAAGTTTGTGGGACATACCAAAAAGACGACCGTAAAAATAAAGAAGTTCCGCACCTGAAAGATAATCATAGTAGTAGGGATTCTCAGGCAAAAAACCTATCTTTTCTTTCACCTCAACATCAAACTGGCTCTTACCCATAAGAGATATTTCGCCTTCGGTTGGGAAAATGATGCCGAGCAAGAGTTTTAAGCAGGTCGTTTTCCCTGAACCGTTAGGTCCGAGAATACCAAATATTTCACCATCTTCAACCTCAAAATTTACTTTGTTCAAAGCCGTAACTGTTTTTTTTCTTCCTAAATAAAAAATCTTTGATAGGTCGGTAACTTTAATAATCGGCATAACCACCTCCTGTGCATATCCACGAAAATCTTCATTTAACCACCTCATTGCAAGGAACATAGCAACATGACAATCCCAGTCTCTTTCCTTCTCAAAAAGAGAGAAAGAAGTTTACTAACCTTTTCTTAAATTATACCCATTCTGTAAAATATGTCAAAAATTATACAGACTTACTGAACAGACTGCTATTTATGGCGTTAAGAAGTTTACCTTTCTCGCCAAAAAAAGATGTGTCTTTTTTCATTTTTTTATAAAGTATTTCTACTTTTTTTCTCATGTCTTCTGTATTTCCTTCCCTGTCCTCTATATCATCTCGTAGTTGAAACGCCTCACCAAATGTTTTTGCAACCCGTGAAATACAAGATGCTTGTTCTACAGGAACCTTTTTGAAGTATAATGGAGTCTCAAAACATATCTGGAACAACCTGCCTGTTTTTTTATCGTTAATTTTCTTCTTTAATGAGTTTGAAACACTCTTACCCTTGAAGCATATATCTAACACCTGCCCACCAGCCATACCTTCTGAACCTATGGCATTTGCAATCGCCCTGGTCAAAAGACAGCTGCCAGCATCAGATATTACCTCAAAAGCCAGCGTCAGAAGAGCATCACCTGCAAGTATGGCAACTGCTTCTCCAAACTTTTTGTGGCAGGTAAGTCTGCCTCTCCTGTAATCATCGTCATCCATCGCAGGCAGGTCATCGTGTACCAGTGAAAAATTGTGGATAAGTTCCAGTCCACAGGCAACAGACAAAAGTTTTTCATGTTCTACTCCGATAATATCGCTTACGGCAAGAACTATAACAGGTCTTAATCTTTTACCTCCGGAAAAGACGCTATACCTCATTGCCTGATGAAGCAACCTCGGTTCTTTCCGTGAAGAAGGAAGGATGTTATCAAGGTGTTGTTCTATCTTTTGCCTGTAATGTTGTAGTAGTATTTTCTCCATTTTTCTCTTAATTAATGTGCAGTTAAAATAATAGTAGATATTTATAAATAGTGTTTTTTCATACGGACACTGCCAAATCCACACAGAATCTCCTGAGAAACAGTATTGCCTACCACAGCCATATCTTCTATCTCAAAGTTGTCTGCAAACACCTTTACTGTATCACCAATTTTTATATCCGTGCCTGTTGCATCAACAAGTGTCTGGTCCATACATATATTGCCAAGAATATCCATCTTCTTACCATGGAATTGAAGGTAATATTTATTGGATAGAAATCTTTTAAGCCCATCGCCATATCCCAGTCCTACAGTAGCAACCTTTGTGACTTCTCTTTTGGTTTTGAATGTGATACCATAACTCAAACAGGTACCTTTTGGCACATCTTTCACGTAAAAAACCCTGCAATATCCGTTTAAAGCTGCCTTCAAAGGAAGGTTTTTATAAAACTTTTTGTCAGGGTATACCCCGAGAAGCAAAAGGCCTATCCTTACCATGTCAAAGTTTTTGTATGTCTCTGGAAAGTTTATTATAGCAGCAGAATTGGCTATATGCTTCAGAGGAATTTTTAACAAAGCCGTCTGTTGAAGAATACTGCTAAAACACTCTATCTGCTTTATGGCATAACTTTTATCATCCCACTCAGCAGTAGCAAGGTGTGTAAAAATCCCTTCTATGTTTAACCCTTTTATCTTTGATGCCCGTTCGATAAAATCTATCGCATGAGAAGGCATAACTCCTATTCTACCAAGCCCTGTATCTATCTTTATATGGACATTTATTTTTTTATCTCTTGTTGCAACAACCCGGGCAATTTTTTCCAGAACCTCTTCATTACATAGAGTTATCCTTATATCGTTGTCTGCAAGGATTTCCACATCTTCAGGCAATATGCTTCCCATCACAAGGATAGGTTTTTTTATACCGCTTTCACGCAAAGATATGGCTTCGGATGTCTCAGCCACCCCAAAAAAATCAGCCTTTTGTTCTATGCTTTTTGCTATCCTGCACATCCCCATGCCATAACAATCTGCTTTCACACAGGCCATAAATTTCTTACCTGTATGTCTTCTTATTATATCTATATTATCCAATATGGCAGAGAGGTCAATTTCTATCCATGCCCTTTTACCCATAAAGCCTC
>CAZYYF010000071.1:0-6395 GCA_964650875.1 uncultured bacterium | reverse complement strand
TTTTCTATGACATCTATATGCCCATTGGTAATCGGGTCAAAACTTCCCGGGTAAACTGCTATTTTTTCAACAATTTTATCCATACATTAAACCTTGAAATAAGAAACCTGGACTTTCCCGTACTTTTTTTCCTTGTATAGAGATACTCCATCAGGAACAGAAATTTTATTTTTCTCCCTATGTTCAATAACTATGAACCCGCCTTTTTTTATTACATGAAGGTTAATGAGAATTGAAATAATATCTGAAATTCTCTTGCCGCTGTAACTATAAGGAGGATCGGCTATAATCATACCAAAACAGGCATTCTCAAAACTGGTAATTATTTTTTCCACATCACTATTTATTATTTTACAGTCGTCTAAAAGCGACAGAGATTCAATATTCTTTTTTATCACCCTGCACGCATGATAGGATGATTCAACAAATACTACTTCTTTGGCACCCTCGCTCCATGCTTCTATCCCAATAGCTCCTGTACCTGCAAAAAGGTCCAGAACTCTCTCTCCCTCAACTTTACCTCTAAGCACATCAAAAATAGATTCCCTAATGATATCTTTTGTCGGTCTTATGTTTTTGTCTTTAAGAAAGAGTAATTTCCGTCCTTTCAATCTTCCGCTTATAACTTTCATACATTAAATTTATGCGGCTGTATTCTATGCCAGTCTATCAACAAGGAGATAGCAACAAAAATTGAAGAATATGTGCCGATAACAAAACCTATTAAAAGGCAAAAAGAAAAAACATGGAGAGCCTCCCCGCCAAAAAGGAAGAGACATATAACAACAAAAATTGTTGTCAGTCCAGTTAAGAGAGTGCGGCTTAAAGTTTCATTTACACTTTTATTAAAAATAACACTATAATCGTCCCCTCTGTGCTTACGTATATTCTCCCTTATCCTATCATAGATAACCACGGTATCATTGACAGAATAACCAGCTATCGTCAGAAGAGCCGCAATAACAGAGGCATCTATCTGTTGTTTTGTAAGAACAAGTATGGATACAACAAAAAGTATATCATGAAAAATAGCCACAGTGGCTCCTACAGCAAATCTGAATTCAAACCTTATTGTGAGATAAAGAAGTATCCCTATCATACCGGTAATAAATGCTAACAACGCCTTCTTTCTTAGACTCGCGCTCATAGAAGGAGAAACCATGGATTTTGCCTTGACCGTAAATCTATCTGAACCATACTTATCACTGAACGCATTTATTATCTTATCCTGTGTTTCGGGACCGCTTTTTATTATAAATTCTTTATTCTCCACCCCCAGAACCTGAACAGAATAATATCCTATGTTAAGGTCTTTTATAATGGCTCTTATCTCAGAAGCATCCACACCTTCAGTAAATTCAATATTAAGCATGTCTCCACCGACAAAATCTACACCAAAATTTGCTTTACCGCGTATACCAAAAGATATAATTCCAACAACTATTACAACCAAAGAAAAAACATATGCGATCTTTCGTTTACCTATAAAATCAAAGTTCGTATTTTTAATAATGTCCATTTACACCCTCAGCTTTTCTATTTTTCTTGTAAGCATAACCCAGTCAACTATGGTTTTCGTAACAAAAACAGCAGTAAAGAGGTTTGCAACAATACCTATACTTAAAGTAAGACCAAAACCTTTCACAGCTCCTTCTCCGAGTAAAAAAAGTATAACTCCGGTAATAAGGGTTGTTATATTGGAATCTATGATAGCAGTCCACGCCCTATGATAGGCCGAATCAATACTTGCCTTGGGACTTTTTCCTGCCCGTATTTCTTCCCGCATCCGTTCAAAAATAAGCACATTCGCATCTACTGCCATACCACACGTAAGGGCTATGCCCGCGATACCTGGAAGCGTGAGAACGCCCTTGATTGTCACCATCACAGCAATCAAGATAAGGATGTTCAAAGCAGCTGCAAAGTCAGCTAACAATCCAAAAGCACCATAATAAATAACAATGAATAAAACCACTGCTATCCCGCCATAAATAGAGGCCTTAAAACCCTGGGTTATATTACTTTTACCAAGAGTCGGTCCCACTACTTCTTTATATACAATATTAACCTTTGCGGGAAGAGCTCCTGCCCTCAGAACAATCGCAAGATTGCGGGCTTCTTCTATGGAAAACCTTCCTGTTATCTGTGCGCTTCCACCACCTATTCTTTCTCTTATGACAGGAGCAGACTTTACAACTCCATCAAGAACTATCGCAAGCCTTTTATTGACGTTCTGAGCTGTTACCTGCTCAAAAATCTTTGCACCTTCCTTGTTTAATTTAAGAGTTACATCTGGAAAACCTGAGTTGTCATAACCTACATAGGCATCTTCTATATATCGGCCCGTAAGTTCAGGTTCGCTTTTAACAAGAAGAGGCTGAGTATCTCTCAAAATACCCCTGTCGTCTTTTTCTTTATTATATAAAAGCTGATAACCTTCAGGGACTTCTCCAGCAAGAGCCTTTTGTAAAAGTTCAGAGTCATCAGATACAAGTTTAAACTCAAGCAATGCCGTCTGCCCTATAAGTTCTATAGCCTTATCCGGGTCACCTACTCCTGGCAAGTCCACAATAATCTTGTTGGTACCTTCTTTCTGAATAACAGGTTCAGTTACTCCGAGAGCGTCTATCCTGTTCCTTATGATTTCCAGCGCCCTTTCAGTCATATCAGAAAGATTCTTCTCTTCTACACCTGTTTCTTCTACCTCTAAAACAACATGCATGCCACCCTGCAAATCAAGGCCAAGTTTGATTTTATCTTTTAAAGGATAAATCTGGTAGATAGATAACAAAATCAGTCCTATTATGACTAAAAGTTTGGAATAGTATTGTTTTCTCATTTTCTGTAAACCTCTCTCGGATTAAAAAGTTTTTCTTTCACCTCGCAAAAACCGCTATCTTCTGTTTTGAGATGTCTAAAAAAACACGAATAGTATCCTTTATGGCATGCCCCACCTTTTTGTTCAACTACAAACAGTAGGGCATCACCATCGCAATCTATATATACAGCCTTTACCAACTGAAAATTTCCGGATTCCTCACCTTTCATCCATATCTTCTTACGACTTCTACTATAATAATGCATCCTGCCTGTTTCAAGGGTTTTGATTAGAGATTCCCTATCCATATAGGCAAGCATTAATACCTCTCCCTTTATATCCTGCGCAATGGCAGGAACAAGACCCTTATCGTCAAACCTTATATATGATAAAATATTTTCCGTGTTCAATTTTTACACCTTTCTATTATACAGTGAGAATGAATAAAATGTCAATTAAGTGTATTATAAAAAAAAAAATATGGCAAGAGCTTTTGAAAATTCCTATGGGAAAAACCATCAGTTATTCTATGCTTTCTAAGAAGATAGGAATGCCTGGGCACACAAGATATATTGCATCCCTTTTAAAGGAAAATCCTTTCTTGATAGCAGTGCCCTGTCACAGGGTAATAAATAAAAATGGCACGTATGGTAACTATTATCTGGGACCCATCTTCAAAAAGTACCTGATAGAGTGGGAAAAATCTTTTACCCAGAAGTCCGAATAAGTATTATAATATCAAGGGACAATTCAGTAACATTCTCCCACCTGAATCTGCAAATTCTCAAAGTAGTGTCCAAAAAAAATTCTGGCACATCAAAACAAGTCAACTCACGGCAAGGACCTGGTAACCCTTATTTGTTTTGTTACTCATTTTTAGGGGGGCGGCTTCAAAACTTCACAGTAAACTTTTATTGGACAGTAGCGATGGTATGTGATAAAGTGTTAAGCAAAGTTAAATTTGAAAACGGCCGGAAGATTTAAGGTTGTTTGCATAGTATAAAGAAGGTTGCTCGGATATATCAGACGTGGTTGAGTGAACTATTACGTTTCTGGTAGATATAACACCAGGATCGCACACTTTATAAACCTAACTGGTGAGATTGAAGATGCCAACCGAAAGGAGGACTATAAATACTTATAAGGATTGAAAGACTAAAAGAAGCATACTTAAAACATAACTAATGAACAGAACCGTAGATACCATAAAGGAGCAACAAGATGGTAAAAAAAATCTTTTTAACTCTTATGAGTCATTGCGACCTGGGTTATACTGATTTTGCTTCTCAAGTAAAAGCAAAACACATTACATATATTACAGAGGTTATTAATCTTTGTGCTAAAACTGAAAATTATCCTGAAGGTCAGAAATTTAAATGGACATGTGAAGAAAGTTGGGAGGCAAAACAATTTCTGGAGCAGGCATCTGCTGCACAAAAGAAGAAATTTTTTCATTTCGTAAGAAACGGGCAGATAGAAATAGGCGGTTTTATAGGAGGATTATTGACAGAACTACCTTCTTATGAAGAATTAATCAGGTCCTGCGAGTATGCTATTGACCTGGCAGCAAAAAATAAATTCTCCATTTCTACGGTAATTCTGAACGATGTCCCAGGTATTACAGGCTCGTTACCCGAAATCTTATTAAGCTATAACATCCGGTACTTTCTTTTTGGCCCCAATACCTTCCGAAATCGTGTAAGCTGGACTATATTACCCAGATTGTTTTATCTTATGTCCAGGAGTGGAGAAAAAGTTCTTATGTGGCATATAGGTCACGATAGAAGATTACCGCAATCTGAATTTAAAGGTTTTGGCAGTCAATACGGGTATGCAGACACGTATGTTATCAGTCCATACCGTTCGGTGAAAGGTCTTTGTGATAAAGGGAATATAGACTTTGCAGAAAGAAGCAAGTTACAGGGCGAAGGGAAAGAACCTCTTAAGAGGTTGTTAAAAAGACTGGACGATGAGAAGTATCCCTATGATGCTATTTTACTCCAGTGTTCTGCTGATAATAGGGGGCCGGATTCAGAGATTGTTTCTACTGTAAGAGGTTTAAATGACTACTTCCGAAATATCACTTTTGTTTTAGCCACCCCTTCTGAATTTTTTAGATATATGGAAAACAAGTACAAAAAAAATATTCCTTCATATTCAGGAGAATTGGTTGACGCATGGAGTGATGGAGCAATAACAATGAGCCGTTCAACCTCTCTTTACCGAGAATGCCAGCGAAAAATATTAGTTTTGGAAAAAAATCTTGCTCTTTCTCATAAAATAGGTAGAAAACATATAGATAAAATTCAAGAGATTTATGAAAATCTGCTTTATTATTCTGAACATACTTTTGGTCTTAGTTGTTATATTGAAAGAAGGCCTTCTGAAAAAAACCTCATTAAATCGTGGAAAGATAAATCTTCATATGTGGAAAAAGCAAAATGTCTTATTGATGATATAGAGGCCTCTTTATCTAAAGAGACAACCATATATCCTTCCAATTTTTCAAGGGATGTCTCTTATGATAAAAACTGTATTGAAAACCTATATTACAAAGTAAAATTCTCTTCTTGTGGTAAAATAGAAAGTATTTTTGATAAAGAACTTAAGAAGGAACTGGTGAACAATAACTATAGATTTTCATTTAATGAATTAATTTTTACCGCAATAAAAGGTTTATCAGAAAGTCCTCCTTCAAAGGGTTGTGGAATAACTGATAAAATAGAGACAGTTTTTTTCACTCCATTATTCAAAGAAAACCGGAGGAGGAAACAGGAAAACGGGGCGATAGAATTTGTGTCTAATTTTGAATTAAGTAATACACCTATTAAGATTTCAGGTGAAAGTAAAACAGTACTCTATCCTGCTGTTAAAAGGATAGATTTCTTTAATACTTTTAATAAAGAGGAAAACAGAAAGAAGGAAGCCCTTTATTTTAGTTTTCCGTTCAATTTAGAAAGCAGTTTTAAGACATATTTTGAAAGGGCGTATAATCTTTTAGAATATCCTGATGATTTGCTTTCCGGCTCCCATAACGATTTTATTGCTATTCAACATTTTGCTGTTCTACATGACACAGATTTATCCATAACATGGGTTACATTTGATGCTCCTTTAGTAGAGGTAGGAGATATCCAGACAAATAAATGGAATAGTTTTGATTACAGGCCAGAAAACCCCATTCTATTTTCCTACATTATGCACAATCTATGGCCTACCAATTGTTCCTTATGGCAAGGAGGGAAATTTACTTTCCGCTATTCTATAACAAGCCATAAAAAATTCCAACCATCAGATTCTTATGAATTCACACAACAGGTTGTTTTCCCCGAATTCAGCGATATTGAAATCCTTCCCAAAAACATTGTTCTGACATCTGTACATATAAATCCTGATAAAACCGTAACAATCCGTCTTTTTGAAACGTCGGGAAATGAAGGTATCGGTCAACTAAAATGGCAGAAAACCAAAGCAGCCTATCTGGTTAATCTTGCGGGAGAAAAAAGGAATAAACTCCTCTTTTATAATGGGAAGATTCTGTTTCCTTATAGACCGTACAAATTACTGAACATCTTAA
>CAZYYF010000070.1:0-6405 GCA_964650875.1 uncultured bacterium | reverse complement strand
TATTCTTTTGACCTGTTTTTCTGTATATCCCTTATAAGCCTGTCTAGAAAATCTAGCTGGTCTTCTCTCAGAAGAGAAGTTAGTCGCACATCAAATGTCTGGAACTTTGGTATCTGTTTATTATCAGTAGATTTTTCTGTAGTCTGCCTTTTAACTTTCCTATCAAGAGGTTTTTTAATGTTGTTCTCAGGTATTGTTGGGGTTATCCAGCTTAACGGGTCTTTGCCCAGTCCTGTTTTTTTCATTTTTTCGCCTCCTGTCGGATTACTTCTGCCGCCAGTCTTTTGTAGTCTTCAGATCCATGACTGGCTGGAGCAAAATCATTGATAGGTTTTCCAAAACCCGGGGCCTCCGCCAGTTTCACATTTTCCCTTATTTTTGTCTTAAAAACCTTTTTTTTGAAATGCGTATTTACCTTACTAACAACATCTTTGCAGATGTTTTTCCGCACATCAAACATTGTAATAATTATCCCTGTAATTTTAAGGTTTGCATTAAGACGATCCCTGATGATATCTATCGTCTGTAAAAGTTTTGTTAGTCCTTCAAGCGCGAAAAATTCCGCCTGTATGGGAATAAAGATTTCTTCAGATGTTGTAAGGGCATTGAGGGTAAGCAGTCCCACAGAAGGAGGACAGTCTATCATAATATAATCAAAAGTCTGTCTGTGTTTTTTCAGCATATCCCTTAGTATTACCTCTCTGCCTATTTCGTTGACAAGCTCTATTTCTGCGCTTGCAAGTTCTATTTTTGAAGGTAGAAGAAAAAGGTTTTTGTAAGAGGTGTTCACTATAACATCTGCAACAGGCATCTTTTTTATGAGAATGTCGTAGACAGAATTCTTGATATTAGGAGGTTCAAACCCGAGATGTATGGTTGTATGGGACTGTGGGTCGAGGTCTACCAGTAACACCCGTTTACCTTTCTGGGCAAGGTACGTCCCTAAATTCACAACCGTTGTTGTTTTGCCAGAACCGCCTTTCTGGTTTATTACAGCTATTTTTCTCATTTGATAATCTCCTCGTTCAGAAGTTCCTAAGTTAGAAATTTTATAACATATAACAGGATTTGTCAATAACAAAAGAAAATGTTATTATCTTTTTATGAAAATCACAGGAAAAACCAGAATAACAGGTGTTATGGGATACCCGGTAAAGCATTCTCTTTCTCCGATATTTCAAAACGCTGCATTTGAACATCTGAAACTTGAATATATATATATTCCACTTGAGGTGTCCCCTGAAAACCTGGAAAGAGCAATATCCGGTATAAAGGCCTGCAATTTCAGAGGAGTAAACCTTACCATCCCTCATAAACAACAGGTAGTGCAGTATATGGACGAGATATCTGACCAATCACGTATGTTAGGTATTGTCAATACTGTAATAAACGACAAAGGCAGACTTACAGGCGATACCACAGACGGCAGGGGTTTTATCCGTTCGTTGAAACAGGATGGAAATTTCTATGCATCAGGTAAAAAGGCATTCATTTTAGGAGCAGGAGGGTCTTCATACGCAATCGCAGGGGCTCTTATAAGTGAAGGGATTGATACGGTTTTTATATGTAACCGCACAGAAGAAAAGGCTTTCAGGTTAAAACAACACCTGTCGGAAAAAATCGGATTCAAAAATGTTCAGGTAGTTCCTTTTAATGAGAGAAATAATACAGTATGGTGGAAAGATATACATCTTCTCGTAAACACGACTTCCCTGGGTATGAAACCAGATAACCCGATGGTGATAGATGAGCAATGCCTTGACAGGCTGGAGTTTGTATATGATATTGTTTATAACCGCAAAACCGAACTTTTGAAAGCGGCAGCAAGACGCGGGATACCATGTTTAGATGGTCTTTCAATGCTTATATACCAGGGCGCTATATCCTTTGAGATGTGGACAGGCAGAAAAGCCCCGGTGGATGTTATGAAAAAATCCGTAGGGTTCAGTGAGATTGTATAATGCGCCCATTAGAAAAACAATAAAGATGACAGGTAAACAGAATAAAAAAGTGTAACGGTGCAATTGAATCCACAGAGGAGCGACAAGAAATAAAACTTTCAAACAATAATAGGTTTTAGACAAAGGAGATGGCTATGTTAAGATTCCTTTCAGCAGGCGAATCTCATGGAGAGTTTCTTGTGGGAATTCTTGAAGGGATGGTCTCCCATCTGAAGATATCTGCTGTAGATATTGATAAGGAGCTTGCCAGGAGACAGAGAGGTTACGGCAGAGGACAAAGGATGCATATAGAAAATGATAAGGTTAAAATTCTCTCAGGGATAAGAAACGGAGAAACAACAGGAGCGCCTATATCTTTTATAGTGCCGAACATCGATTATAAAAACTGGGCTGATATCATGGATGTTTCTAAAAAAAAAGGGGGAGGAGAAAGATATCTTCCGAGACCAGGACATGCTGATTTACCTGGAGTTCTAAAATACGGTTTTACAGATATCAGGAACATTATTGAACGCGCCAGTGCCAGAGAAACCGTTATCAGGGTTGCCATCGGAGCGATATGCAAGAAATTTCTTGCTGAATTCCATGTCCATTTTTTCAGCAGGGTAATACAGATTGGTAACGTAAAAGATACTTCTTTCTATGAATGCCTTTCAACATCAGATCTTGAAAAAATAGAAAACTCTGAACTCCGTAATATCTTAAAAGAAAAGGATATGCAAAGAGAGATTGATGATGCAAAAAAAACGGGAGAAAGTGTAGGGGGTATCTTTGAACTGATAGTTAGCGGTCTATGTCCAGGGATAGGTAGCCATGTCCATTGGGATAGACGATTAGATACTGTTATTGCAGGTTCCCTTATGAGCATACCGGGAATCAAAGCAGTTGAGATAGGAACAGGATTTGAAGGTATGAACCTTAAGGGTTCTTGTTTTCACGACGAAATGTATATTAAGAAAGGAAAAGGTGTTTTTAGAAAGACAAACAATGCTGGAGGTCTGGAAGGAGGGATGACAAACGGCGAAAAGATCTGGGTTAAATGCGCGATGAAACCCATTCCGACCATTAAAAATCCGCTCGGCTCTTTTGATATAAGGACGATGCAACCGCAAAAATCCTATTACGAAAGGTCTGATACCTGTGCGGTTGTTCCGGCCTCAGTAGTGGGAGAAAACTTTCTTGCCTTTTCTATAGCTGAAAAGTTTCTTGAAAAGTTTGGCGGGGATTCAATGAAACAAGTGAAGGCAAACTATAATGCCTATGTTAGGTCTATTGCCCGGTACTGGAAAAATGGATGAGAGAAACATCGTATTGATAGGGTTTATGGGAACTGGAAAGTCTGTTGTAGGTAAAAAACTTGCTTCTTTTCTCAAGAGGGATTTTATAGATACAGATGCGGTTATTGTAGAAAGAGAGAAAGAAAGAATACCAAGAATTTTCCAGATTAAAGGTGAAAATTATTTCAGAGATATTGAATCACAGGTGATACAGGAAATTTCAAACAAAAAAAGATGTGTGATAGCAACAGGTGGGGGAGCGGTTATACGAAAGGAAAACTTTAAGGCACTCAAAAAAAATGCAATCGTTATATGTCTTACAGCAGAACCTGCAATAGTTCTACTTAGAACATCTTCTGTTGACGATAGACCTTTGTTGCTTAAATCAAAGGATGCCATAGCCACCATCAGGTATCTTATGAAAGAAAGAGAGCCTTATTATGCAAAGGCAGATTATACAATAAATACATCAGAACTTTCTCCTGACGATACGGTTAAAGATATACTTGATATCATAGCAAAGGAAGAAAAACATGCCGGAAATTAACATCAGAGTTGCAGGAAACATCTGCCCGGTCTATATCGGTTGTCCACTTGAAAAAATCGGTAGCAAGATGAAAACAAATACGTATGGTAGAAAGGTGCTTCTGTTGAGTGACAAAAATGTATTTAGATTGTATGGTAATAGGGTAAAAGAAGCACTTGCCTCAACAGGTAAAGAAGTTGTTGATATGGTTCTTGTTCCAGGCGAGAAGACAAAGAATTTTAAACAACTTGAAAGAATTATTGGAACCTGCGCAGAAAACAAAATCAGCAGGGATGATACTTTATTAACTCTTGGAGGAGGAGTTATCAGCGATATAGGAGGCTTTGCAGCCTCCATCTATATGAGAGGAATAAACTTTGTAGTTGTCCCCACAACTCTTCTGGCACAGGTAGACGCTGCAATAGGAGGGAAAACAGCTGTAAATCTCCCGGTAGGGAAAAATCTTGTTGGAACATTCTATCAACCTTCGTTTGTATATATAGACATGAAAACCCTTGAAACCCTGTCTTATAATGAGATGCAACAGGGGTTGGCAGAGATAATAAAATACGGTGTTATCAAAAGCAAAAAAATTTTTGATATTATGGAAGATACCTCAAGAGATATAAAAAGTAATCTGGAGTTTCTTATGAGTGAAAGCATAAAAATCAAAAAGACTGTTGTTGAAAAGGACGAAAAAGAAAAAAAAGGATTAAGGGAAATCCTTAATTTCGGGCACACTCTCGGACATGCGATTGAGATATCCCACTTTCCACGGTTTAGCCATGGACAGGCAGTTGCTATCGGAATGGTAGGAGAGAGTTATATATCCTTGTGTGTCGGTATCTGTAAACAAGATACCTTTGATAGGATTAAAAATGCGGTAAAAGGAAGGAAACTATCTTTTTCGTTTACAGATATAAATCTAGAATATGCCTTACAATTTATGAGATACGATAAGAAAGTTAGACAGGGAAATATACGGTTTGTTCTACCTGAAAAGATAGGTTCTGTGAAAACAGGTATTCCTTTGAATATAGAGGAAGTACAAAAGATTTTGAAAACATTGCCTGAAGAATAAAGGAGAAATCCCAAAATGGAAAATCTGAAAAAAACAAGACAGGAGATAGATGAGATAGACAAAAGGCTTTTGCAACTTCTCAATATGAGGGCAGAAAAAGTAAAGAAGATATCAGACCTAAAAAAAGAAAAAAAACTCCCCTCTTTTGACCCTTCCAGAGAAAGGAAGATAGTAAGTAAACTTATGAGAAAAAATACAGGACCTCTTAAAGCCGAAGACATAGAAGCAATAATGGATTTCATATTTAAGATTTACAGAAGCATGTTTAGGCCCATAAAGGTGGCATACTTTGGGCCTGAAGGTACCTTTACACAACAGGCAGCACTCAAACAGTTCGGACAAAAGGCAGAGTATATTCCTTGCAGGACCATTGACAGCGTATTTAGAGAAGTAGAGCAGGGTAGAGCAGAGTATGGGGTTGTTCCTGTAGAGAATTCAATAGAAGGATCTGTTACTCACACCCTTGATATGTTTATTGATAGCAGTCTTAAGATAACATCTGAGATACTGCTTGATGTCCACCATTTTCTTCTATCGACTGAGGATTCAATTAAAAAGATAAAGAAGGTGTTTTCTCATCCACAACCGATATCACAATGCTGGAACTGGCTTACAGTGCATCTTCCAGATGTGGAAATAGTGGAAGCTGAGAGTACAGCAAGAGCAGTACAGATGGCCAGAGGAGAAAAAGCATCCGCGGCAATAGGTTCTATAATGTCTGCATCCCTATATCAAATGAATGTACTGGCGGAAAATATAGAAGATTATATAGGAAATATTACCAGGTTTCTCGTCATAGGGAATGAATTTTCAGGAAAAACAGAAAGGGACCAAACATCTATTATTCTGTCCATAAAAGATAGGGTAGGAGCACTTCAGGATATACTTAAACATTTTACAGAATCAAAGATTAACCTTACAAGGATAGAATCAAGGCCCAGTAAGAAAAAAGCATGGGATTACCTGTTTTTTCTTGATTTTATTGGGCATAGACAGGATAAGAAAGTTAAGAATGTTCTTGCGAAACTGGAAAAAGAAAGTGTTTTTCTGAAGGTCCTCGGGTCTTATCCTGTAAGAGAAAAAAATGAAACATAACATTAACAAACGGAGAATAATATGGCTGATATTATTATAATGAATTCAACCGCGACAAAACAAGAGATAGACGGAGTAATAAAAAAGATAAAATCCTATGGTTTTGACATCAATTATAGTAAGGGTTCTGAAAAAATCATAATAGGAATTATCGGAGATACCAGAGGCATTCCAGATGAGGTTTTCAAGATACTTCCCGGGGTTGCCAATGTAATAAGTATCTTAAAGGATTATAAGCTGGCAAGCAGGGAGTTCCGGTCAGAAGATACGATTATAAAAATAGGAAAGATTGAAATAGGTGGAGATAACCTTACGATCATTGCAGGGCCTTGTTCCATAGAAGGCAAACAACAGCTTCTTAAAACAGCCGCATTCATAAAATCCGTAGGGGCAAAAATTTTAAGAGGGGGGGCGTTTAAGTCAAGAACCTCTCCCTATTCTTTTGATGGATTGGGGCTTGCAGGT
>CAZYYF010000069.1:0-6444 GCA_964650875.1 uncultured bacterium | reverse complement strand
CCATTGCCATTGATATTATTTCACTAGACCCGCTTCCGAGTATGATGTTTTCTGGAGACACTTTGAATTTTTCAGAAAGCCTGTTTTTAAGGTAATAACCGGAGCCTTCAGGATATCTTGAGACATTTTTTGCATACCTTCTAATGGCTTCTTTTACTTTTGGAGAGGGCCCGAGTGGATTTTCATTTGATGCAATCTTTATAATTTTTGATGCATCTATACCTGAAGCCCTCTGGAGTTCTTCCATGGGTTTACCTGGTATATAGGGCGAAATTTTTTTAATGCTTGCTCTGACAAGAGATTCAATAGTTTTATCCATATTTCAATCCTATTTTTATTTTTGTTTCATTAATAGTTTGTTCTGCCACTTCTCTGGCTTTTTTGGTTCCTTTGTAGAGTATTTGCCACAAGACGTCCTTATTTTTCTCAAGTTCAACTCTTTTTTGTCTGATATCTTTTAGGTAAAGAGGTAGTCGTTCTCCAAGTTCTTTTTTGCATTCCGTACAACCTATATCTGCTTTTTTGCATTCATACTTAATCTCCCCTACCCTTTTTTCCTGATTGAAAAGCTTGTGGTAATGAAAAACAGGACAGGTTTCAGGATGTCCAGGGTCTTTCTTGTATATCCTTTTGGGGTCGGTAAACATCCTACTGACTTTTTCTTTGATAATTTCCGGAGTATCCTTAAGGAATATTGAGTTGTGGTAAGATTTACTCATTTTTCTATTATCTGTTCCAGGTATCTTAGGGGTTGTTGTTAGTAAAGCTTCAGGAATAGGAAATGTTTCTCCGAATATATAGTTGAACCTTGAGGCTATTTCTCTGGTGAGTTCAAGATGAGGAAGCTGGTCTTTGCCTATGGGAACGTAAGTGGCTTTGTATATCAGGATGTCAGCGGCCTGCAATACGGGATAACCAAGAAATCCGTATGTGTTGATATCCTTTTCTACAAGTTCTTTTTTCTGTTCCCTGTAAACAGGATTTCTTTCAAGCCATGGTGTGGGCACTATCATAGAAAAAATCAGGTGTAGTTCGGCGTGTTCTGGAACCATAGACTGTACAAATATCGTTGATTTTTCTGGGTCAATGCCTGAAGCTATAAAATCCATTGCCACCTCTTCTACATAAGATTTTATTTGTGACATAGAAGAATATTCGGTGCTCATAGCATGGTAGTCTGCTATCATATAAAAACAGTTGTACCCTTGGTCCTGAAGTTTTTTCCAGTTTGCAAGCGCTCCGAAAAAATGACCTATATGTAAAGGACCTGTAGGACGGATTCCACTTAAAATATTTTTATTCATAAGTTAATAACTCCATAAGTTCATACCTTATAAACTTCTTATTTATTTTTAATCCTTGAGAAAAATTCCTTTACTATACTCTCATGATCAAATGCGAAATTTTGCGGCAGATTGCTTTCTGGGCATATACGGGCATCTTTTGCATCATCAGATGCTTTCAGTATACCTTTTCCTCTCGCTGTGAAGACAGTAGATATCGTGTGAAATCTGGGGTCCCTGCCAGGTTCTGAATAGGTATGGAACTGTTTAAGATCTGTAATATTCAGTTCTGTTTCTTCTTTTGCTTCTCTTACCGCGGCATCTTCAAGGCTTTCTCCATAATCAACGAATCCTCCGGGCAGCGCCCATCCATAAGGATAATTTTTTCTTTGCACAAGAACGATTCCACCGTCTTTTTCTATTATGATATCAACTGTTGGAACAGGATTCCTGAAAGTTTTTTTGGCCATGTCAAGAAAGTAATTTTCAGATCCTTGGCAAAAATCTTCAAAATCCTGTTTCCCGTAAAGAACAAATCTTATATCTTTTAAAGCACCTTTTTTTGCGAAATATCTCATTGTTTCTTCTGCCATTATAGATGCCACTTTTTTGACAGACAACCCGCCTGTTCCACACCCAAGTGCGGGAAATGCGATTGAATCTATTTGCAGTTTTTCTGCTTCAAGAAAGGTATTTCGTGTAGAATCTCTGATTCTATTTTCATCTGTACAAAAATCCATTTCCATTGTTGCTACGTGTATAACGAACTTTGAAGGAAGATATCCTGCATTTGTAACGACTGTCTCCCCTACCCTTACAGGTGCTTTTTCTCTTGCTTGCCGTTCAATTGATTCTCCACCTTTTTTCTTTATTGCATATGCAACGCCTCCTCCCATAATCATTTTAGTATTGGCTGCATTTACAATGGCATCTGTTGCTTCTTCAGTTATATCTCCCTGTTTTATTCTTATAAAACGCGCGCCTATGAAAAAGACTTTTTCTTCCATAATCCCCATTATATACTTTTTGGCTTTTTCTGTCTATAAAAAAAGAGATACAAACTGCTTTTTCCTTAATTTTATTTATTTGTAGAATGCCCTATAGGCCTGGTATGTAGCATAAATATCAGCCTTGCTTGTTATTTCATAAGGAGCGTGCATTGAAAAAACACCTGTTCCACAATCCACTGTATCTATGTTATATTGAGCAAAAAAGGCTGCTACCGTCCCTCCCCCACCCTGCTCCAGTTTACATTGTTCTCCAGGTTGCCAGAGTACATTATTTCTGTCAAAAAGGTCCCTTAAGAAGGCAAGATATTCAGCAGTAGGCTCTATGCACCCTCCTTTTGCTATGCCGGTGTTTTTTGATAGGATAACTCCGCATCCTGCCCTGGCAGCATTCATGCTGTCAGAAACCTCTTTGAAGTTGGGGTCAATAAGAACATTTACATCTGCTGATATAGTTTTTGAATTTTGCATGACATCTCTAAATTCTTTAGTGTTCAAACCTATTTTTTCCATAACTTCTTCCATTACGAACCTGAAGAACTCTGATTTTGCAGAGGTCGTACCCGGGCTTCCTATCTCTTCCTGGTCGACAAGTATGCAGAAAGAAGTTTTTATCGGAGATGGAACATCTAAAAGTGCCATGAATGAGGTATAAGAGCATACCCTGTCATCCTGACCATAACCCAGTATCATACCTCTGTCAAATCCTACGTCTCTAAGGGGGCCTGCTGGAACGAGATGAAACTCACTGCTAATAAAATCCTCTTCTGTCATCCCTGAAATAGACATGAGAATTTCCAGGATATTATTTTTTATCTTTTGTTTCTTGCTCTTTTTGTCAGGCAGGCTTCCTACTATTACGTTTAGATTTTCCCCAGGGAAGGCTTCGGACACCGTTTTTTTCATCTGGTCTTTTCTTCCGAGATGAGGGAGAAGGTCAGTTATACTGAATACAGGGTCATTCTCTTTCTCTCCAATGACAAATTCTTTCTTTTGACCGTTTTTCAGCACTATTGTGGCATAAAGAGCAAGTGGTATTGTAAGCCACTGGTATTTCTTTATCCCTCCATAATAGTATGTTTTGAATAAACACAATCCTTCATCCTGATAAATAGGGTTTGTTTTCAAATCCAGTCTGGGACTATCTATGTGTCCAACTATAAATCTACATCCTTTTGTAAGGGTATCTTTTCCAACAGTGCCCAAGATGAGCAGTTTTTCTTTGTTTATTTTATAAAACCTGTCTCCGGCCGAAAGTTTTTTGAATCTGTCGAGAGGTTTGAACCCTTTCTGTTGTGCCAGTTTTATGCAACATCCCGCGAACAGTCTTTCTGTCTTGTTTTCTGATAAAAATTTCTTATACGGTTCACAGAAATCCATTGCTTCTTTTGTTGTTTTTTCATCCCACTTTTCCCAGCCTGTTTTTCTTTCCATTGTTTTGTTCTCCTGCAAAATAAAGAAAAATTTAAAAACATACGAGCCCGCTTCCCTCGCAAGGATAGGCTATAAACATCTCCTGTTCAAGGTTCAATGGTTCGTAATAGTTTTGCAACATTTGATTTTCAATCTCTTCATACGCATCTTCCTTCGCAAGAACCATTATATAGCCTCCTAACCCTGCTCCTGAAATCTGTGCTCCTGCAACTTTTTTTATGCCAAGGGATATATCAACCATTCTGTCAATCTCCTGTATACTGCACCTATATGCCCCGGATTGCCACATAAGCAGGTTGGGTATCTTTTCCGACATAAAAAGAAGTTTTTTCATAACTCTGTCTGAATAGTCAGTTATAAATGGCTCATAATCGTTTTCTTTTTTCCACTTGACGATTCTGTCCCCGTTATGTGAAACGTTCATAAGTTTTCCAAATGTACGTATATCGTTTTTCAGCAGGAATTGGCCACTGAATCTGCTTCGCATGCATTCGGCAAGGCCATAAACCAGTATTTCTCTGACAGGAAATGTGTCTATCAGAGGAGATATAGATTCAATACTTTTTCTTATGTCCTCTGATGTTATTTTCTGTTCAATCTCTTTTCTTGATAGATTTAGAGGTAACGTCATAAGCATTGACAATATCTCTTGTTCAGAAAGGTTTCCTTTGCCATATATAAGATCTCTTGTCAGTATTACGAAGTCTGTTTTTGACGGGAAAGTCTGTTTCAGCAGTTCCTTACCTATGTGATAACAGGCAACCCGCTGGTTATATATATCTTTTGCACCACGCGTTTTGTATGCATGGTACTGCGAATTACATACGGTAAGTATATAATCCTGTGGAAAAGGTATGGTTTTTATAATTTGGAGGGGATAAAATCCTATCTGTGTTATGTAACCCTGACGAGAGTATTTTATCGCTGCATGGTCTCCGGTACCCCCCCTGTTTCCCAGGAAACATTCTCCTTCATCACACAGCTCGACAAACTTATATGGGGAGACAACAAGGTTGTTTAAAGATGTACAACCTTCTGCTATTGCCATAAATAACGCTGAAGAGGAACTGAGCCCGCCTTCCATCGGGAGGTCTCCTCCAACCACAATGTTCAATCCTTTAAGAGGTTTCCTGCCGCAGAAATGCTGAAACCTGCTCAATACGGCTTTGATGTATCTACCCCAATCTTTCCTGGCTGATGAAATCTGTTTAAGCACAAAAGAACTGTTTATAAAGTGGTCCCAGTTTTTTTCTATATCAATGCCAAGACTGTCTATTGAAAACTGTCTTTCAGGAAATCTATAAGATTCCATGCTGTATGCACAAACCTGCCTGTCGTTTCTCTGGCCCATTATACAATAGATATCCCTGTCGAGGGCTAACATATTAACATCTCCACCCTGGTGGTCTATGTGACGACCCATAATGTTTATACGTCCCGGAGCCCTTGTTATTATCACAGGATTGTTGTCAAAATGTTCAATGTAGTCTTTTATTGCTGATATTAAAAGTTTTCTTTTGTTTTCAATGAATGGATAGTTGTTTCCATATATGCTGTGGAAATATGCGATGGACATGGGAGATGTTGTTTCCAGATGTCTCAACCAGTCAATGGGTCTACGTATATGGGAAGGATTTTCTTTCAATATTGTGTTGTTCTCTACAAGACAATGTTCTATTCTGTTAATCTCCTCAGGAGTGTTAAAAGCCATAACCTGGTGGGGGTTATCTACTGGCAGAATAGTGATTTTGGCTTTTTCTTCGGCAAGAATTCCAATAGTATCCGTTAGATATTCTTCCTTTTGAGCGTTATTATCTGTGATTTTTGAAAGGGAAGACAGAAATGCTTCCCGTTTAAACATGTAAACCGATAGATTTGCATACCGGACATTTTTCAGGGTTTCAGGGGGAAGGTAAAGGTTGTTGCATTTAAGAAAAAAATCCTCTTTTATGAAATTAGATTTTATCATACTTCTGGTTAAAGGCTTACCGTTTTTAACAGCTTTCCATAAAGGTTCTACTGCAAGTTCCGCTTTTTTTTCATTTTTCAAGAAATGCAAAATGAGTTTTTTTGCTTCTTCTGAGGATAGGCTCTTTTTTAATGTGGTTTTCTTCAACTCGCGTAATAGCTCCATTTTTTTTATATCAAAAACCTCAGAGATTCCGGCAATAGAACCGTTTTTATCATAGACAACTCTTCCTGCATCGGGAAAATCTTTTATGTCACCAACTACAAAACAAAGGTCGCTTTTAGTTGCATAATAGTTTTTGATGAGACTTTGCAGAATACTTTCCTCTACAATCTTGTCTCCTGCAATGACCATGATATCCTTGATCGAAGGTATTGTTGATATGATTTTTGCAGCAGTTTTTGCGGCATTACCCGTACCTTTGGGTTCCTTCTGGTAGCAAAAATAGTGGATTCCTGGGACAGAAGCAACTGTTTGCATTACCTGTTCTGCAAGGTGTCTTATAACTATGAAGTGCATGTTGATTCCACACCTATTAAATATTTCTATATTACGGTTTATAACAGGGATACCACCAATAGGAAAGCATACCTTATGTACTGAAGAACATCTCATTCTTGAGCCGAGTCCACCGGCCATTATTACTACTCCGATCTCTCTTTGTATTTTTTCCATATTAACCCTAACGAAATATTTGTTTTTTATTATTATATCACAGATTAGCTGGTTTTTATTAATACGAATTCGCATT
>CAZYYF010000068.1:0-6466 GCA_964650875.1 uncultured bacterium | reverse complement strand
GTACAGATGTCAATGTTATAGAAATTCGTCCTGTTTTTTCTCTACTATTTTTTGACACATTCTTGAAGATATGCTATGCTTTGGTATAATTGAGTTTGACTCGTTAACAATAAATTTGACTTTTTGAATCTAATACATTATCCTCATTAACTAGTAGTTAGGTCAGCACTCTTTCAAGGTGGTATCGTCAGTTGGAGTCCGGCTGAAGCCGCATCGTGCATACCATCTTTTTATATACCTCTTGACCATAGAAACAAAATAACAGGATAATTATGGAAAAATCTGTAGGCATCGACCTGGGAGGCACATTTATAAAAGCTGGACTTACTACATCGAACGGGACACTATTAAAAAGCATGAGTTTCCCGACTCTCGCAGAAAAAGGCAGTAGAGATGTGGTTCTTAGGCAGATGGAAAAAGCGATAGATTTTGCTCTTCAAGGTACAGATAAAAAGGTAAAAGGTATCGGTATTGGAACTCCCGGAATAGTGGATGATAAAGGTTGTGTATTTGACTCACCTAATCTGCCAGAATGGGAGAATCTACCATTGAAAAATATATTTCAGGATAAATATTCTATGCCTGTGGTTGTGGAAAATGATGTCAACGCTATTACATGGGGAGAATTTTTGTACGGTGCAGGTAAGGGTAGTAATACAATGATATGTGTAACTCTTGGAACGGGAGTAGGAGGAGGAATAGTCCATAATGGAAAACTGGTGAGGGGCAAAACATATTCCGCTGTAGAAATAGGGCATATGACTATTGACTACAAAGGACCTCAATGCAAATGCGGAAACTACGGATGTATAGAAAGATATGTTGGCAGGGATTATATTGTGGCAAAAGCCGTTGATGCGATAAAAGAAGGCAAAGAAACCCTGATTTATATACTTGCTGAGAGAAAAATAGAAAATATCACCCCTAAATTGATTAAAGAAGCATGGCGTAAAGGTGATTTTATTGCAAGGCAAATACTGGAAGACGTAGGATTATGTCTCGGCGCACTATTTACAAGTCTTGTGAATCTGTTTAACCCGGAAATAATCGTTATAGGTGGAGGTATTTCACAGCAAGCGGATATTATATTCAGCATTATTGAAAAAACCATACAGGAAAGGGCAATGAAGAGACTTGCAACAAATGTAAAAGTTATTCCTGCTGGGTTAGGTAACGAAACAGGAATTATTGGCGCGGGCGCCCTTGTATTTCAAAAATAATTCCCACAATCTTTTCATTCTGGCGTTTTAGGGAGTTAATTTTGTATGTCCTCAGTCTATCTCGTTGTCATTACGAGGCCATGTGCTTAATGATAATGACAATCTCATGGGATTGCTTTGCCCCGATTAAACAGCATCGGGATTTGCAATGACAAGAGGGGACACCGAGAACATTAGATGCAGTTGACTGAATACTTACAAAAAAATTTGACAGATGAAATAATAAGTTGTAATCTAATAAAAATTTTTTTAAATATTTTGTGAAAAAAATCACAATATCACAATTAGGATAATGGAAACTTTATATATTAACAGACAGGACTGGAATGCATTTATCAAAGGTAAAAGCGCAGAAAGCGCTCTGTTTGCTCCCTTTGAAAGGGAAGGTTTTTTAATCTACCAGAAGGTAGATGGTTCAAACTGTACGGATATTTTTTATGAAAAAGCCAGACCAGTAGAACCTCTTAAATTGTTTCTTCTACCTTTCAAAGAAAGTGTGGTACCTATGGTTGATCATATATCTGATGTTGTAGTTATGGGACCGGCCGCATGTGATGTGAAAGCCTTAGATATCCTTGACAATGTGTTTCTGAAAGGGCAATACAAGGACGCCAATTATGCAGAACGTAGAGCAAAGACCCTTATTGTGAGTTTTGACTGCGGTACTCCGTACCCGTGGTGTTTCTGCACGCTTGTAGGGCTTCATCCTTATCCAGATAAAGGGTTTGATATTAACATATCTTTGTGCGAAGAAGGCCTTATGGTAGATATCGGTTCAGAAAGAGGCAGGAAGTTTATTGGTAATGACCAGAAATTTTTTCAAACATCAGGCGAGCAGTTGAAAAAAAGGCAGGATGCAAGGGAAAAAATTCAAGAGATCATTAGGGAAAACAACAGGAGTTTTGATTTCAGCCAGATAGACAATATTCGGCGCTCTTCTGAAAAACAGTTGTGGCAGATACCGAAACAAGTGGAAGATTGTGTCCAGTGCGGTAGTTGTACAAACAACTGCCCTACTTGCGTATGTTTTCTTCTTGAAGATACCGGTAATGCCCAAGAGATAAAAAAACACAAGGTCTGGGACAGCTGTCTGTTCCCCGGTTATGCAAGGATGGCTGCTGGGTCTTCTCCAAGACCGTCTATTTATGAGCGATATGCCAACAGGATTTTATGTAAGTATTGGTATATGATGGAGAATTTTGGTATGAAAGGATGTACAGGTTGTGGCAGGTGTATTGCTGGATGCCTCGGCAAGATTGACAAGCGTGAGGTTATTACTGAGGTTTTGCGGGAAACAAATAAAAGGTTTTAACTATAATGAACAAGAATATATATGAACCTATAAGATGCACAGTCACCGGAGTGGTTACAGAATCTCCAACTATAAAAACTGTCTTGCTGGAACCTGAACAGGAGTTTTCTTTTCTTGCAGGTCAGTTTGCATCTCTTACGGTACCAGGAATAGGAGAAGCCCCTTTTACCCCTTCTTCTTCTCCATCTGACAAGCAACATCTTGAGTTTACAGTAATGAAGGCAGGAAGAGTGACAGCGGCAATACATGAACTGAAAAAAGGGGATATTGTTGGTATAAGAGGACCCTATGGGAAACCGTATCCACTTGAGTCCTATAAAGGTAAAGAGATTCTGCTTGTAGGAGGAGGAGTAGGACTGGCCCCGTTAAGGGCACTTTTTTTCGCTTTAATGGAAACTGTGGAAAACTACAAAAAAATTGTTTTCTGCTGTGGGGCAAAGACTCCGGAAGATTATATCTATAAGGATAAGATATTAGACCAGTGGCATGCATTCTGTGATAAATACCCTGTAACCTTTAGACTTACGGTTGATAAAAAATCTCCTGATTGGAACTATAACGAAGGGGTGGTTACAAAAACCCTTGATGGCCTTGAGATAGACATTAGGAATTCTCTTGCGGTCGTCTGTGGGCCGCCTATTATGATGAAATTTACGACCCTCAAGCTGTTAGAAATAGGATATGCTGATAACCAGATATACCTTTCTATGGAGAGAAAAATGTACTGTGCTGTTGGACACTGCCGACACTGTCTGATAGGTGACCTTTTTGTATGTAAGGACGGACCTGTTTTTACTTATGACCAGCTGAAAGGCAAACCCAATATATGGGTTTGAGCATATAATAAGATGAAGAAACTGTATATTGATTATGACAAATTTCTTGAGATGGATGAAAAACAGCTGTTGAAATGCAGCTATAAATTTCACCCTGCAAATGATGGCATAACAGAACTTAGAGAGGAAATATCTTTTATGTTTGCCTGCCGCATGTGCGAGGACTACCCTTGTGTTAACGCCTGCCCTAACGGTACTCTCAAGAGGGAATCTGGTCTGATAAGACGTTCAACTCTCCTATGTGTTTCCTGCAAAACCTGTTGTCTTGCCTGCCCTTTTGGTACTATACTGCCACAGTTGCTACCTTATGTGACCAGCAGGTGCGATGTATGTTTAGGACGGTTGAAGGAAGGAGAAGAGCCTCTTTGCGTGTTAAGCTGTAACAATGGGGCCCTTAGATATATTGAACAAGAAGAATTGAAAGACAAAACTAATCTTTACAAGATAGGGGAATATATTATTATAAAGGTATTAAACTGGCTTGAACTTTATGGAATAAAAAAATGAGTATATGTTACTTACTGGTATTTTTTATTGCCAGTTTCCTGTTTTTGGGTGTTTCAGGGATGCTGGCGATGTGGATTGACAGAAAGCTTACTGCGCGGCTTCAATTCAGAGTAGGGCCTCCCTGGTACCAAAACTTTGCAGATTTTGCTAAACTGACAGGTAAGGAACTACTGATACCTGCAAAGGCGAATATCTTTGTGTTTATATTCGCTCCAGTGTTGGCTGTTCTTGCGGCAACGGTTGCAGGTATGATTATTTTTCTTGTGACAAAAAACGGGATTATCTTGCCTGCAGACCTCATACTTGTTGTATATCTACTAACCATCCCTTCCCTTGCAATTATATTAGGCGGTAGTGTGTCTGGGAATGTCCTTGCGGCGGTGGGTATCAGTAGAGAGATAAAACTACTGCTTGGATATGAACTACCTTTTATATGTGCTCTTATAATTCCTGCCTTACAAAGCGGCTCTACCACATCTCTCATAGAAATTCTCAGATACCAACACGCACATGGGATGGTTATTAGGTCAGTGTCAGGTGTGATAGGGTTTATTGCAGGGCTTTTTGCTTTGCAGGGCAAGATAGGTTTTGTGCCTTTTGACCTTGCGGAAGCAGAAACAGAGATTGCTTCCGGGGCTTTTCTTGAATACTCCGGGATACTTCTCGGACTTTTCAAGCTTACAAAAGCGATACTTTTGATTGTGGGACCTCTTCTTCTGGTTACCCTGTATTTCGGTGGTATATCTTTATCATTTCCATCGGGTATTATAACGAGTCTTCTCAAGTATCTGTTAATACTGGTGCTTATCGTACTTATAAAAAATACAAATCCAAGGGTGAGAATAGACCAATCCCTTAAGTTTTTCTGGGGTTGGCTTACCTTTTTTGGATTAATAGGAATTGTTTTGGCTTTCTCAGGATGGTAATATGAATCTAAAAATGAAGGCATTGAAGAAGTCTTTGTGGGTCTACCACCTTTCGGGAGGGTCCTGCAACAACTGCGATATAGAAATACTGGACTGCCTTACCCCGCGGTTTGATATTGAACGTTTTGGTATGGTGTTAGTGGGAAGCCCCAGGCATGCGGATGTGCTTTTATGTACAGGTATAGTTAATAAAAAGTGCGTTGAAAGGATAAAAGAGGTTTATACCCAGACAGCAAAACCCTGTGTAGTGGTGGCGATAGGGGCATGCGCATGTTCTGGGGGCATCTTCAAAGACGGCTACCAGATGGCAGGACCTTTTAATAAGATCCTTCCAGTAGATATCTATATCCCGGGATGTCCTCCGAAACCTGAGGCGATATTGGCTGGTATAGTAAAACTTCTGGAGAAACTTAAATGACACTATTTGATACTATTAAGGAACAACTCGGTTGTATGATAAAAGATACCAAACTCCATAATGAAAAGCGGATATATATTACCGTTGATAAGCAAGATATAAAAGAATGTGCTGACATTATTTTTCACAGGCTTGATGGCAGATATATCATTGCTTCCGCAATAGACAACTGTGGCTCTTTTGAAATACTTTATCATTTTGGTTTTGATAGATACGGAGCAGTTGTTTCTCTCCGTGTGTTTCTTGAAAGAGAAAAACCTGAAATATCATCACTTACGGATATTATTCCTGGTATCGTCTACATTGAGCGAGAGATATGGGAACTTTTCGGGATAAGTTTTACAGGACATCCCGGGCTTAAACATTTTCTTTTAAGGGACGACTGGCCAGAAGAAAAATATCCCTTGCGGAAAAACATAACAACAGGGGGAGACATCTGTGAATAACAAGAAAAAAGTTGTTGTACCCATAGGGCCCTATCATCCTTTACTGGAGGAACCGGAATTTTTTGCTCTTTACTGTGAAGGCGAAAAAGTAGTTGACCTTGAGTGGCAGGCGGGGTATAACCACAGGGCAATAGAAAAACTCTCTGAGGGAAAACATTGGGACCAGGTCACTTTTCTCGTAGAAAGGATATGCGGTATATGTTCTACATCTCACCCTTTTGCATACTGTAATGCAGTGGAAGACCTTCTAGGTATCTCTATTCCTGAAAAAGCAAGGTATATAAGATGCATCATAGCAGAGATGGAGCGGATTCACAGTCACCTGTTATGGACAGGGCTGGCAGGCCATTTTCTTGGATATAATACCTTATTTATGTGGGCATGGAAATACAGAGAATCCATCCTTGATATGTTTGAGATGATAACCGGTAACAGAAACCACTATGCGATGTTTAAGATAGGTGGGGTGAGAAGAGATATTGAAGATGAAGATATTCCTGTTTTGAGAAAGGTTTTACAGGACATAAAAGGTAAAGTTGATATGCTGACCCATGCGGTATTAGATGACCCTGTTTTAGCTGCACGGCTTAAAGGAGTGGGAGTTCTGACAAAAGAGCATATAAAAAACTTTGGAGCAGTGGGTCCTGTTGCCCGTGCAAGTGGTGTGGATATGGACATCAGGAGAGATGACCCTTACGCAGCGTATTCTATGATGGACTGGAAGGTGAGCAAGACTGAAAATGGAGATGTTTTTGACAAGGCTGTAGTAAGGCTTCTGGAATGTATGGAGTCTATCAAAAT
>CAZYYF010000067.1:0-6499 GCA_964650875.1 uncultured bacterium | reverse complement strand
TTCCCCCTTCCTAATCTTCTCCCCCCAATACAGACTACACGAGGGAAAATCCTTTTCCCTCTTACCCTTTGGAGGTCTTGGTTCAATTCTTCATACACACCTACTTCTTCCAATCATTCCCATCTAGTTACTCAAAATCCGTGGGCGGTGCAGGAATTGAACCTGCGACCTCTTGCGTGTGAAGCAAGCGCTCTAACCCCTGAGCCAACCGCCCTATATTCACTGCTTATTTATTATACCATTTTCCGTAATAAATGCCCTTATAAATTTTGACGGGGTTATGTCAAAAGCAGGATTATAAACATTGGCAGACACAGGAGAGATTTTTTTTCCTGCTATTTTTTTTATCTCGTCGGCATCTCTTTGTTCAATAACAATATCTCTACCGGTTGCTATGTTTCTGTCAAAGGAAGAAGAAGGAGCTGCTATATAAAAAGGAACCTTGTGGTAATGAGCAAGAACTGCAAGTGTGTAAGTTCCAATTTTGTTTGCCACATCTCCATTTGTAGCTATCCTGTCGGCTCCTGTGATAACTATATCTATTTTTCCCTGTTGCATAAGGAAACCAGCCATATTATCACATATCAGGGTGTAAGGAATTTTAGATTTCTGGAGTTCCCATGCTGTCAGTCTAGCCCCCTGCAGTAGTGGCCTGGTTTCATCTACAAAGACATGGAACTTTACACCCTTTTTTTTTGCAATAAACAGGGGCGCAAGTGCTGTTCCGAATCCCGATGTAGCAAGCGCACCTGCATTACAGTGGGTCAGTATGTTCATACCATTCTTAATAAGGCTTGCTCCGTTTATGGCTATTTTATAACAGCATTCAAGGTCTTCTCTATAGATAGTATCTGCCTGGCTTACAAGCCTTTTTTTAATCTCTCGAACTGAAAGATTTTCTCCATTTCTTAAAACATTTTCCATCCGTTCAAGTGCAAAGAAAAGATTGTATGCTGTTGGACGACAAGATGCAAGATACCGAATGTTTTTTTTTATGAAATCTTTGAAGGATTCAGATTCTGAAAGTTTACAATGGATAGCAGACAAGGCTATGCCGTAAGCAGCAGCACATCCTATAGCAGGAGCTCCTCTGACTTTTAAGGTTTTTATGGCGTGCCACACATCTCTAATGGTTGTCAACTCAACTATTTTTTCTTCAGCAGGAAGTTTTTGCTGGTCTATGATGTAAAGCCTGTTGTTTTTCCACAAGAGGGTTTTTATAAAAGGTTTCACTTGAAAATACTCCACTTTCTCTTTCTTGTCATCTTCCCCACTTGTTGTACTGAATTCATTTCCAAATGCCGATTTTCTTCTTTTCCCTGAGTCTGTCATTGCGAGTAATAGCCCCTTGGAATGATAAAAAGAACCGTTATATTCCTATGTGGAAGGATGTTTCTCCAAAAAGTAACTGAAGGCCTTCTATAAAGTCAATGTCAGGATTCACCATATAGCCATTTACCTTTATCTTTATTTTCTTATTACCCTTTTCAGTTATAAGGTTGATGTATATGGAACAGTTTCCTTTATTTTTGATAAACAGTTCTTTGAGATTGCTAAGCTTCTCATCTTCTACAGGTAGTTTTATATCAATCTCCACGTTTGAAAGGAACCCACTTTTTTCAGCCGTGTTGAGGTTTGATACTTCATCTGCAATAACTGTAATTCTATCTTTTTTTTCAAGCCTGCCTTTTACAAAAATAATGGCATTTTTTCTTATGATAGAAGATGCTTCTTCATATACCCTCGGATAAAACAGGACTTTTATTCGTCCGCTAAGGTCCTCAATTTCTCCCCATCCCATACGTTCACCCTTTTTCGTATTCGTCCGTTTTATATCAACAAGTATACCACCTACACAAACATTCATGCCTTCTTTCACCTTTTCAATCTCAGCAGAAGATATGGTGGAAAAAATCTTCATCATGGAAAGATATCTTTCGAGAGGATGTCCGGTAAGATATACACCTAACATCTCTTTTTCATATAGAAGAAGCCTTGTGGCTGTCCACTCAGGCAAGGACTTCAATGCCTGTTTATCCATTTCAGGAACAATACTGCCTTTTTCCGATGAGAAAATTTCTATCTCTGCATCTCTGGCTTTTTTCTGCATTTTAGAACCGTAGGCTATCGCACTGTCAATCATCGCGAAATGCTGTGACCTGGGTATTGCAAGGGAATCAAAGACTCCTGCCTTTATAAGACTTTCTATGACCTTTCTATTGACTGTTCTGAGATTAACCCTTTCGCAGAAATCAAATAGTGATGTGAAACGTCCTTTTTGCTGAGCTTCTATTATGGACTTTACTGCTTCCGTCCCAACATTCTTGATTCCTCCAAGTCCGTATATTATGTCGTTGGTAAAAATCTTAAAACGCTCGCTGCTTTCGTATATATCCGGAGGGAGAATCCATATACCCATCCTTTCACATTCTGCTATGTATTCGCTGATTTTATCGAAATTTCCCATTTCGCTATTTAATAGCGATGTCATGAATTCAAGAGGATAGTTTGCCTTAAGAAAAGCCGTCTGGTAAGACAAAAGCGCATAACCTGTACTGTGAGATTTATTGAAACCGTATCCTGCAAATTTGACAATCTGCTCAAATATCTTTTTTGCGACATTTTCGTTGACACCATTTTTTTTGGCACCTTCTATAAACATTCCCCTCTTCTGTTCCATAGTTTCCAGAATTTTTTTACCCATGGATTTTCTCAATTCATCTGCCTGTCCCATAGTAAATCCTGCCATCTTATGTGCTATCTCCATAACCTGCTCCTGATAAAGAATAACGCCGTAGGTAGATTTAAGAATGGATTCAAGTATGGGATGGTCGTATTTAATCTGAGAAGGGTCGTTTTTCCTTTTGATATACTCTTTTACCATTCCGCTTTTCATAGGACCAGGACGGTAAAGAGCAAGAATAGCTATGATATCTTCAAAGTTTTGCGGAGTGATATCTTTTAAAAGCTCCTGCATGCCCTTACTTTCAAGCTGGAATATCCCGGTCGAATTCCCATCTGCAAGCATCCGGTATGTCCTGGTATCGTCAAGTGGAAAATCTTTAAGTTCTATCCCTTTTCTCTCTTTTATAAGTTCAAGGGTATCTTCTATGACCGAAAGAGTTTTAAGTCCGAGTATATCTATTTTAAGCAACCCTATTTTTTCTATTCCATCCATTTCATACTGTGTAGCAATCTCCCCTTTCGGCCCGCGAAACAGAGGAGTATATTCATCTACAGGATTTTCGGTTATTACAAGTCCTGCTGCATGTAATGATGAATGCCTTGCCAGCCCTTCAAGTTTAAGAGCTATCGTAAAGAGTTTCTTTATATTTTCGTCTGTTTCAAAAAGTTTTTTTATTTCAGGGTTGGTATGTAACTCGTCCTCAAGGGAAACTGCCATGTCAGAAGAAATAATTTTCACAATTCTGTCAATCTCATTGTAGCTGAAACCAAGTGCACGACCTGTATCTTTCAATACAGCCCTTGCCGCCATCCTACCATAAGTACCTATCTGTGCCACATTGTTTTCACCATATTTATTCTTGATGTATTCAACCACCTCTGCCCGACGTCTGTCACAAAAATCCACATCTATATCAGGCAAACTTATTCTCTCAGGATTAAGAAACCTTTCAAATATCAGGTTATAAGACAGGGGGTTTATTTCTGTAATGTCCAGCAGAAATGCTACAAGACTACCAGCAGCAGAGCCTCTTCCAGGCCCTACCATAATATTCTTTCTTTTTGCTGCCTCAACAAAATCCTGGATTATCAAAAAATAGCTTGAAAACCCCATTTCCTTTATAACATTGAATTCGTAAGCAGCCCTTTTGATAATATCCACATGAGAATCTTCTTCTAATTTTTCGCATTCAATGTTAAACTTTTGCTTGATGCCCCTTTTTATAAGTTTTTCAAGATATTCGTCAGGAGTGCCTCCTTCGGGAGGGGAAAATTTAGGCAGGTGGTATTCTCCTATAGGTAGCCGAAGATTGCATTTTTCGCTTATTTCTAGAGTGTTTTTAATAGCTTGTGGTATCTCATGGAATGCGTTTACCATCTCTTCCGCGGTTTTGAAATAAAATTCTTCAGTTTGAAACCTCATTCTATCAGCATCGTCAATATGCGCCTGTGTTTGAATACAGAGTAATACCTCATGGGCAAAAGCGTCTTCTTTTTTCAGATAATGGCAGTCATTTGTAGCAACAAGTCCTATGTCTGTTTTTTTACTAATCTCAACCATCAACCTATTAACTTTCTCCTGCTCGGGAAGTTTATTATCCATAACTTCAAGATAAAAATTGCCTCTTCCGAGAATTTCCCTGTATTCACAGGCTGATTTTTCTGCTTTTTCTTCTTCACCTTCCAGCAGTAGCGAACTAACCTCCCCTTTAAGACACCCACTAAGTGCTATAATACCTTCCGCATACTGGGAGAGAATCTCCTTATCTATTCTCGGTTTGTAGTAAAAACCCTCTGTGTAAGAAAGAGTTGATAACTTTAAAAGGTTCTGATATCCCCTGTGGTTTTTTGCCAGCAAGATAATATGATAAAAAGCTTCTCTTTGACCGCTTGTTTTTTTATCAAAACGACTTTGCGGTGAGATGTACATTTCAGAACCAATGAGAGGTTTAATACCATGCTTCATGGCCGCCTCATAAAATTTCAATACACCGCCCATTGTTCCGTGGTCAGTAATGGCAAGCGTATGCATTCCATACCTGTGTGCGAGTGCCGTAACTTCAGAAATCCTGCACATTCCATCCAGAAGACTATGTTCAGTATGTAGATGCAGATGGACAAAATCTTTCATTTTATTCCTTGCTCCTTATATAATCAGGTTACTTCTCTTTTTTATTCGTTGTTTTCAGGAGAGATTGATAAATTTTCCCTTCAGTCTTGATTGAAGGAGTAACAGCAATTTCAACCATTTGCATTTCTCTGATATTTCTTGCTCCCAGAGACCCCATAGAAAGTTTTAATGCCCCCATGAGATTCTGGGACCCATCATCCACTCTCGCAGGCCCAAAAAGAATCTCTTTAAGAGTGCAGGAAACTCCCACATTTATTCTTGTACCTCTCGGAAGATTTTCGTCCGAAGTAGCCATGCCCCAATGATAACCTTTACCAGGAGCTTCTACCGCTTTCACAAAAGCCGACCCGAGCATAACAGCGTCGGCTCCAGCAGCAAATGCCTTGCATATATCTCCACTGCTTATCATTCCTCCATCTGTTATCATAGGAACATACCTACCTGTTTTTCTGTAATATAAATCTCTTGCTGCCGCACAGTCGGCTGTAGCTGTTACCTGTGGTACTCCAAGACCAAGTACCTGCCTTGTTGTACAGGCAGCTCCAGGTCCTATGCCTACCAGTATTCCTGCGACACCGGCTTCTATCAGTTGATTAGCCACATCAAAAGTAACACAGTTACCTACTATTACAGGTATATTGGTTTTTTTGCAAAAGGAAGATATATCAAGAGGTTCATACATTGAGGAAAAATGTTTTGTTGTGATTACTGTTGACTGTATGACAAAAATATCAACGCCTGCCTCTCTACTGATGCCGAGAAATTTTTTAGCATATTGGGGGATGGAACTCACACAACATAGCCCACAGGCTTTTTTTATCTGTTCTATCCTTTCCCCTATAAGGTTTTCTTTTACAGGTTCTTTGTATATGCCTTGTATAAGGGCAGTAGATTTTTCATAGGGACTTTTGATAATCTCTTCTACTATCTCATAAGGGTTTTTATATCTTGTGTAGATACCCATAAGATTTAAGACTGCAAGTCCTCCTAACCTGGCGAATTCTATTGCAAATTTCGGGTCTACAACTCCATCCATAGCAGCTGCCATAACAGGTATTCTAAGACCCATCTCTCCTATAGTAGTAGATATACTAACATCTTCTGGATTAATAGTAATATCTCCTGGAACCAACGATATATCATCAAACCCGTAACAAACTCTTGCCTTCCTATTAACACCTATCCACATAGCCATTGTTTTTTCTCCTATGTTAAAAGATAATAATCCAGTGAATCCCCTTCGGGCTCCCCTCTAACAATGCAGCAGTGACGGAAAGTGGAGAAGGCAGATACCATCGCCCTAATTCTCCACCTTAAGAAAGAATAAAGATATCTATGATTGAAAACTTATTCTGCTGCATCTTTTTGTTGTTTTCACAAAGGGTCTATTTTCTCTTTATTCTATTGTAAGCACTCAGTGAACTCCCTTCCTATTTAATTTACCCTTTTCAAAATTTTCTGTCAAATTTATTGTTCGTCAGCTCTTATTTCATTGTGTAATTTCGCCTGGTGCAAAATCTTGCCCGTTGACAAAAATTTATTTTAAGGTAATATTATTACTGTCCAATAAAAGTTTTGTAAATATTCACTGAACACCGTGTTGTCATTGCGAGGGATGAGCCCCCAGGGTTGTCATTGCGAGGAATGCTTTTTATGACGTGGCAATCCGACGCTTTTTGTCGT
>CAZYYF010000066.1:0-6560 GCA_964650875.1 uncultured bacterium | reverse complement strand
TTCTGGACATATGTTAAGAGAATGATAATCCACATCTGCAAAGACTGGTATGCACTGCTGGAAAATCATAGGCATCACTGTACCGTTGTCAGTAATAGGCGTGGTAATAATCTCGCTTCCAGGTTCAAGGTTAAGAGCAGCAATCGCAGAATGTATTGCTGCTGTTCCGGAACTTACCGCCGTAGCAAATTTTGTACCAAAATATACAGCAAATTCCTTTTCGTAGGTATCTGTTTCCACTCCTCCGTATCTATCCAGTCCAGTTCCCGTAGTTGCTACACGTTCAAGGACTCTGATAGCAGCTTTCTTTTCATTCTCACCGAAACTTTTCCTGTCAGGTAGAGGTATTGCCCTTACAGGCTTGCCTCCGTTAATCGCTAATTTTTCCATTTCTCCTCCCGTCTTTTTTGTGAAATCAAATCACATTAGAATTTTCTACTTCTTTTTTTCTCTCTGAAAGAGAGAATAAAGAAAGGTTTATTTATTTCTTCTTTTTTGCTGGAGACTTAATGCCAGAAAGTCCCCACCCGCCCATATCTTTTGGGTCACCTTTATCTCCTGCAAGGAGTTCCTTGTAATTCTCCACTACCTTCTTTACAGCATCCGCATGCTCCTTGATTATCTTGGGATAGTATTTCTTGAAGTAAGGGACGTGAAACACTTTCGACTGTATGCCTTCCGCAACGGGTAGTGGACCTTTGTTTGTTCTCACGTCCCAGTCGGAATTGGCTATTCTCGTAGGTTTTCCGTCCTTGTAAACATCCACGGTATTGAGGAACGGATGGTTGAACCCTCCCTTGTTACACCCGGGGCTCATGGAGAAACCTTCCGCGGTAACAGCCTCGGTAAACCTTGTTATCGAAAGACCTCCCAGCTGTTCCTTGAGATAAAGCGCCAAGGGCACATACCAACCGCCCATCGTAGAACCCGAACCCTTTGGAACCCTGAGAGATTTTATTCCAGGCAATCCCTCCAACAAGTCCCAGTAATAGTTCATCGCCTTGTCTATCTCCGCCATCTCTTTTTTATACTTTTTAAGCTGGACAATGCCCACCGCTGCTGAAAGCTGGTGCATCCGATACTTATATCCGCCCCATGGCATGCCAGAAGCGGCTTTCAGCTCCGGAATCGTCAGGTCGTCATGTCTTTCATAGTGACCAAAAACTATCGCCCTTTCATATATTTCTCTGCTGTTTGTAAGCATCATTCCTGCCTCGCCCGTGGCAAAAGACTTGCCGCTCATGCAGGAATAAGCCGAAACATCTCCGAATGTCCCTACAAGCCTGCCTTTATAAAGGGCCCCGTGGGCGTGTGAAACGTCTTCCACCACTTTAAGATTATGTTTTTTCGCTATCTTCATAATCTTTGTCATATTCGCAGGCCGCGCGCAATAATGAACGACTACTATGGCTTTTGTCTTTTTCGTTATCCTTTTCTCTATGTCATCCGGGTCTATGTTTAATGTATCAGGTTCTATATCGGCAAAAACAACCGTCCCTCCCAGAGACAGCACGGGAAGATAGGATGCCCAGTAGGTGATGGCTGGACAAATAATTTCATCCCCCTTACCTATTCCTACACCAAAAAATGCTGAATGAAGCGCACTTGTTCCATTGTTGTGACCAAGTCCATACTTCATCCCGTGCCACTTTGCAAAGCCTTCTTCAAACTCTTTGGTTACTTCAAGTTCCGACATCTTGCCTGCCCTCAAGACTTCAAGTACCCTGTCTTCCATCTCCTTATTCACAATGGGCCATGTGAAAATATCTTTCACATCTGACTTTATTGCCTTTGGGCCTCCCAAAAGAGCCAATTTTTCTTTCATGTCTATTTCCTCCCTTTTTTATCGGTTCTGCCACATGTGGCTATATTTTAAGTAGTGTTTTTCCCTATTCTTTTGATTGCCCGAGAACCTTAAGATACTCTTAATGCTCTCTTGGCATTGTTATGCCATCTCTCAAGATTGTCAATTGATATATAAGGAAACAATGGATGGATTCTTTGCCTGTAAGTTCTATCATCCATTTCACTCAGTCCCAAAGGAGTAAGAATTTCTGACAACTCGTCCAGATGAGAAAGGGATATTGTTTCTTTCCACTTATCTGTGTTCAAAGGACATACTTCCTGACATGCATCGCAGCCATATATCCAGGGACCCATTTTCCGAGACAGCTCATCAGAAACACTTACCGGTGTACCATAAGTGAGAAAAGCCACGCATCTATCCATCCGCATCAGATAAGGTCGACTCAAAGCACCTGTCGGGCATGCCCGGATACACAGGTCACACCCTTCAGGACAGGCCGAGGATAATAATGGTTTGTCGGTTTCCAGTTGGGCATCAACCATATATGTTGCTATGTTTATCCAGGAACCAGCAGTTTTAGTGTAAGCAAAGTTGTTTTTCCCTATGTTAGCAACTCCTGCTCTGGTAGCAGACAGCCGGTCCGGAAGCCTTCCTTTTTTGACCCTCAACCCTGTGTTTTTTAACCAGGTAGTGAAATTCTTTATCATGAGAAAATCAGGGTTTTGAGGAACCCGAGAATCAAAAAGATAATTACGTCCGATGTATCCCTTGATACCTTCAGGGATTTTATATTTTCCATAACCTCTAATACATACTATGATAGACTTCGCCCAGGGTGTATTCTTTTTAACCCACGCCCTTTTATCCATCGGTCTGTATAAAGATGCGGTTTCAGGGAAAATGCTTATCAATCTATCAAGGGCTGTAGAGTATTCAGGAAAATCATCGGCTGAAGTTATACCGCAACTAATAAAACCACTTTCCTTCGCATACTGTTTTATTTCTTGTGTTGTTACCACTTTTCTTTCACATTCCTACTCTATCTCAGGACCTAACATCCCATAATCCCACGGTGGAATAGGAACCTTGATCTTTGGAAATACAGGAATTGTTCCTGGCTTAAACCCTTTTGCCAGTTCAATGCACCCGTTAACTATCTGTCTGCCTGCAGTAACCTCCAGGTTTGAAAACCTGGTTAATACAGTCTCATATCCTCCTCCTTCAGGAGTAAAGGCTTTTTCGTCTGGAATATAACTATTGCATCCGTTAGCAAGTTCAACCACAAAGGTGACAGGAAATGGAGAACCCTTTTTGATATCAAGACCTAACTGACAGAATAGCTCACCTGGATTGGAAAGATAAATAGCCCCACCTACCTGGATACCCTGTACCTCTACTGTCGCTACAGGTTCCTTACTTATTAAGTAGTCTGCTATCAGAATCTCTTTAGCAAATAACCACGGAGTATTATCATCTTTAGACTCTTTTGACTTAAGTCCTTCTTCTACTATTGCCCGACTTTCTTCTACACGTTTTGGTGCAGGCTTTCTACGTTTGATTTTCAAAAACTTTTGGCCGTAGGAAATAGGAGGCATTTCTCCTTTTTCTGTACTGGCCATCACCTTAAGGGCCTCAGCACCTACTCTTGTACCTACCAGATTTGCGTATTTCTCTCCGAATCCTCTTTCATTGGTCGAAAGATTGTTTGTCTGTGTAACATCTCCACAGGCTCCATTAAGAAAAACCATAACAGAATCCTGTCCCATAACTCCTCTTATGGTCTTTTCCATATAATATATCCAGTCTGCAGAAGCTCCTTCGTTATCAAGAGTAGTTCCATGGAGGGAATAGTTGACTATACATCCAAGAAATTTTCCGTCCATATCCCATGCTGATAGCACCCCTACATCTGGGTCAGTAGGTCCAGCAAAATCAACTATATCAGGATTGCCTTTACCAGGATGGGTGTAAACCCTGCCGTTTTTCATCCTGCATCTACGGTTGAAAGCAACCTTGTCTTCATATCCCACCCCGCAGGAAAACACAGCCTTTGTTCTTCTTCTGTCGGCCTCGCAGACAGCCGTTACTATCTGGTTTATTATATGTTTGGCATAATTTCTGTCAGGTACGATAGAATACTCCAGAATCAGTTTTTTTATCAGATCAGGGGCATCCTGGTATTCTTCAGGCAACTCTCCATGAAATGGCCCCCCTGAATGGGTATGGGAAGCACCAACCATAACAGCGCTACCTTTAATACCCGTAAATTTTTCTATCTTCTCACGAGCTTCGGCAATACATGCTGCTGATTGAAGTGCTCCGGTATCAACGCCAACTAAGGCTACCCTTTCTTTTCCGTCTGATAGCACAGCGGCCCGTACTTTAAGAGGGTCATGTATAGATTCTATATACAATTTGTAGTAAGTAGCAGGTCGCTCCATACCGATACTGGGAGTTATATCCGTTTCAAAAAATCCTGCTTCCATCATTGTTGTATCTCCTTTTGTTTATTGTATCTTCTCTATTTTAAGTGGTCTGCCTTCCTTCGCAGACTGGGCAGCAGATAAAGCGGCAATTACTGTTTTTGCTCCCTCAACTGCATCCATAGGTATAGGTTTGTTGTTTAACAGACAGTCAACAAAATCCGCAATCTCATCAGCAACATTGTGGTCTGCTACTTCTATAGGAAACGTGGCAAAGGTTTGTGTCTTGCCAAAATAGCCCTTTCTACACATCTGAATGTAAGGAGACCTATTGTCACAGACAATAGTGCCGTCAACACCGTAAAAGACGCTTCTCATTGTGTAGGGTCTGATGCAACCTATAGAAACAAACACCTTGCCAATAACATTATTTTCGAACCTATAAATAGCAATGGTGCAGTCATTAATGGGCCATGTCGTAAGACACTTATGGTTTGCATACGCAAAAACTTCCTCAGCTTCTCCTGCAATCCACCTTACAAGATCAACTGCGTGACATCCACCACCAAGGAACGGTTCCCTCCTGGGGTCTACCCGCCAGTTGCCTACGCCAGGAACTCCCGAATAGTCATGTGCATATTCAGACTCTACAAAAAAAAGTTCTCCTATATCTCCTTTGGCTACCAGTCTTTTTGCAAAAGCAAACTGGGGACTGTATCTACAAACCTGTCCTACCATAAACTTTCGACCGGTTTCTTTTACCGCATTTATGATATCTTTTGCTTCTTCTATTGAAGGAGTCATAGGTTTGTCACATAAAACATCTTTGCCTGCTTTCATGAAAGCTATGGACTGCTCAGCATGAAAATAGTCTGGAGTAACTACGGATACTACATCAATGTCTTTATTATTCAACAGTTCCCTGTAATCCGTGACTGCCAAAGGCACATTATACTGTTTTCTTCTTTCTTCAAGGATAATAGGGTCTGTATCGCATATGGCCACTATTTCCGTGTTTGGATTTTTCTGATACCCTACAAGATGGTATTCACCCATCTTTAAACCTATGACTGCTACTCCTAATTTCTTTGCCATAAAACCTCCTTCTACTTTTGTGTAGGCGCACGATGAGATGAAAATTTCATCTGTTTTTCGACGCAATTTCTTGAGACAGCCGCAACGGTTGTGTCAAAATTATGCTTTACTTATCCCTTTTCTTTGCTCATGATTTTTTATTTTTCATCCAGTTCCTTGAGAAACACCGGTCGCTCTTCTTTTTCACTTACGAGTGCCGCTTCCATAAACTGCATAATTTCAAGGGTTTCTTCAGGTTCAACCGGAGGCTTACCGGTTCTGAAAAACTCTACAATGTGTTTGAGAAGCTGATAGTAATAGGGTATTTCAGAAGAGGCATTGACCTTTGCAAACTTTTTTTCTCCAAAAACTGTGGCTCCCAGTCCACAGGCACCGGCTCTCATACCCCTTACGGTTCCTATGCGGCCGGCATCCCAGACGCCAGTAACAAGATGTGTCAGCTCTGTCTTTTCACAAAAAACCTTGCTACACCCTTTACCCATAAAGGTATACAGTATCTCCACACCGTGAATCCCGTACCAGAAAAGTCCGGGATTGGTCAACTCAAGAGGAGCAGGGCTTACAGCCTCACAACCTAGAATCTTACCGAATTCTGTATCAGCTTTTGTTTGCAGGATGTTATAGTCGAACCTCAGGGAAGAAGACGAAAACATCGGACAGCTGTTTTCCTCGGCAAGTTTTACTATTGCCTTTGCATCGGCATAGCTTGCCGCAAGAGGTTTGTCTATAAACACAGGTTTTTTCGCCTTAAACACGGGTTCAGCCTCTTTAAGGTGTCTTCTGCCATCATTGCTTTCCAGTAATATAACATCGCAGATTTCAAGAAGTTCTTCTATGGATGAAACTTCCCTGACACCCCATTTCTCTGCCATCTCTCGTTTGTAGTCGTCCACCCTTTCGTAGCTTGAAGGAAGGTCAGGGCTGAAAGAAGGATACCCCGCAATGATATCAATCCCTTCCACCTGCAATTTTGCACCGCCTTTTGTTAACTCGGAAAAACGGATGATGTGAGAGGTGTCATACCCGATGATTCCTGCCTTTAAATTAGCCATTATACATTCTCCTTCCCCTTTGAGAGGGTTTATTTATGTTAAGTTTTTTTCTTCTAATATTTTAATAATTTCATCTTTCATTTTTTCAACTATGTTATCTTCGGGATAAGTGCCTATTATAACACCTTTTTTGAATAACACAAATTTTCCTTTACCGCCTGCAATCCCAATATCTGCCTGTTT
>CAZYYF010000065.1:0-6721 GCA_964650875.1 uncultured bacterium | reverse complement strand
ATAGAAAATGTCGTAATGACATATAAAAGGATAAGAAACACCTTGAGATTTCTTTTGGGCAACCTCTATGACTTTTGTCCTACCCATAAACTCGCATATGAGGACCTTAAACAGGTTGACAGGTGGGCGGTTGAAAAACTCCAGCAGGTAGTTAACTGTATTACGGACTATTATGAAACTTTTGCTTTCAACAAGACCTACGAACAACTACACGATTACTGCAACATCTACCTTTCTTCTTTCTACCTTGACCACCTGAAAGACCGCCTCTACACATATGGCAGGAATTCAATGGAACGGCGGAGTGGACAGACATCTTTGTATATAATACTGACGTCTCTTTTAAAGATATCAGCACCTATCCTGTCTTTCACAGCCGAAGAGGCATACCAATCAATTCCCTGGCAGGAGAAAAAAGAAAGTATTTTTGTTGAAGACTGGCCGGAATTAAAACAACCTGATGAAAAACTCCTTGAAAGATGGGACAGATTTTTTGAATTCAGAAAAAAGGTCCTTAAAAAGATTGAAGAGACAAGAGAAGAAAAAGTAGTCCACGGAAGTCTTGAAGCAAAAATTACCATATCAGTTCCAGAAGAGATGTTCGCGTTTCTCAAGACCTTTGAGGAACTTGAAAGCCTCTTGATAGTCTCTGAGGTTATACTCAAAGAAGGCCCTGAAATAGAGATTGTTGTTGAGCCAACATCCCTGAAAAAGTGTAAAAGGTGCTGGGTGCACTTCCCGGATGTAGGGGCAAACAAAGATTTTCCGGATATCTGTGGAAAATGTATAAAAGCAATTGAAGAAAATGGAATATATCATTGACGGTTATAACCTTATTAAGAGTAGCTTCTTAAAAAAGTATGAAAGCGGTACTGAAAATAATGCCGTATTAGCGCTGCTTCATCTAATTTCTGGTTATAGGAGAAAACATCCATCTGTACTATTTACTGTGGTTTTTGATGGGTTTATAGATATCCATTTCCCTGATAAGAACATAAGAATACTTTTTTCTCACGAGCGTACCGCTGATGAACTGATAAGGTATGAGCTTGAAAGAAATACCCGTAACAACAGGATAAAAACTGTAGTTTCTGATGATAGAGAAGTACAGATCTGTGGGAAAATCCTGGGTAGCAGAACTTTAAGCAACCTGGAATTTCTCCAGATTGTATGCCCATCTCCATCAAAAACAATAGAGGGTAAGAATAAGGGAAAGTCTACCACTGATATAAATACCCTGCAGATAGAAAACGAACTGAAAAATTTTTACGAAAAAGGAGCAGGTAATAATGACTGAAAACTTTGAAAAGAAACTTAAAAACCTTTTTGAAAAGGAAGATGGTGTAAGAGAAAAATCTCTCAGGTTGACCCGCGAGGTTGGACGGATGGCTGCGGATGCCATAAAAAAGATACACCAGCGGAATTTCCAAGCATCAGAACAAGAGATAAAAGAGGCTCTGTCAATCCTGAAAAACGCAAAAAAAATACTGAAAGGATACCCCGAGATATTCTATGCAGGCTTTTTGCATGCCGCTGAAAAGGAACTTGCCGAAGCCGTCATAACATTTAACATTATAAAGAACAGCAGGATTCCTGAACCCGACAGGTATGGGTTTGACTATAAGAGTTACCTTCATGGCTTGTGTGAAAGCAATGGGGAGTTAAGGAGGTATATGTTAGACGAGATAAGAAAGGGAGAACTGACGAAGTGCGAGAATATCCTTGGTATGATGGACGACATATACTATTTCCTTCTTAATTTTCAGTATGCCGACGCAATTACCCGTTGTCTCAGACGACAGGTTGATTATGTAAGGAGTATGCTTGAACGGGCACGTTCAGAGGTAACACTGGCAAAAATCAATATGAGATGAAGGCGAGACACTGTTTTATAGGATACCAGTGAAAAAACAGCAACCGATTAGCTAACCTTGTGTCATTGAGAGGAATGAAAAGGTCAATATCATCTTTGTCATTATGCTCCTCATAATTCCAAATGGTTTGTATTAACAAGGAGAGTTTCATGCTAAAAGAACAGGTCAGAATCATAAGAGAAGCAGAAACAACAGCAGAAAAAATACTCAAGGAAGGAGAACAAAAGGCAGCAGAGATATTAGGTTCGCTGGATCATAAAATTCAACAGATAGTTAAAGTTCAGGAAGAACTGATGAGCAAAGAGGTGAGTACCTATGCAGAACAGAAGTGTAACGAAAAGCAATCGGTTATGGAAGTCATAAAAAAAAGAACCGAAAAACAACTGGAAGACTGGAAGAAAACAGCCTGGGGAAAGATAGAATATACAGCTGAAAAGGTCTGGAACGAAGTTATGAACGAGTTTATCGTTCTCAATACATAACCCTGTCTCTACCGCCCTGTTTTGCTTTATACAAGGCCAGGTCCGCTTGCTTGATAAGAACATCAGCATTTTTTGCATCATCAGGGTAGGTTGCTACCCCAAAGCTTATGGTTAAATCATTATTTGGTTGCGCTTTCTCGTTATAAAATTCATATTCTTTAACTTTCGTTCTTATAGTTTCACAAATCTTTACAGCGTAATTTTTATCGGTCTCCGGAAAGATAATTATAAACTCTTCTCCTCCGTATCGCCCGACTATATCAGAGCCTTTAACGGACTGTTTAAGTATCTGCGCAATCTTTTTTAAAACAATGTCACCTGCCTGATGGCCATTAAGGTCATTGTAGTGCTTAAAAAAATCTACATCAGCAATGCACAGGGATACTTTAAGTCCTTTTTTCTCTGCATCTGCAATGGCCATATGCAGATTATCCTCAAAATGCCTTCTGTTATACAACTGCGTGAGACTGTCAGTCATCGCCAGTATTTTGGTTCTGTCAAAAAGAACAGCATTTTCAATCAGAAGGGCTGTAGGCGCAGCAACATTACGTAGAAGGGTAAGGTCGTGAATGGTAAACTGCTTGTTGTTAAAAGAAAAAACACCTATGAAGCCTACAACATTTCTTTTCGGGTGAAAAGGAGTAAATACGCAAGAGGTTACTCCTTGCTCTTTTAACATCTTATATGAAGAGAAAGATGCCGTATTGTTTATCAAAACAGGATGGGCTTTGTCTGTCACCTGCGCAAAGGCAACTCCAGTGAAATCTATGTTTTTACCTTCAACTACTTTTTTAAAGTCGTCTCCCAGCAACTGTAAAACAATGGTTTCTTCTTTGAAAAGATTGCGTAGAGAGGACGCTATCGTATGGAGGATTTCATGGAGGCTAACTTCTTCATTAAAGGTTTCTATAATCTCTGTCAGAGTAGATAAAAACTTGCTTTCAAGTTCTGCATCTTGAATAGCAAGTTGCAATTTTTCTAGTCCTCTTTGAATCCGTTTCATATCATTAGAAACATTGAAGTTGTATATTACTTCAATAACAATGATAAAAGAAACGATAAGAATGAAAGAAACAAAATAGAAATGCGCGCTTAACTGCCTGCCTACAGTATATAATAAGGTAATAACAAAAAGATAAATGACTACAAAAAGGAAAAAAGTGTTTCTAAACGTTCTCATTCACGCCTTGTTTGCTCCTTACCTGGTCAACCAGGTCAGAAAATCTTTCAGGTTCATTGAAGGCGATATCTGCAAGCATTTTTCTGTTGATATTAATCTTTTGTTCCTTTAAGGCATTCATAAAAGAGCTATAAGAGATATTATTCATCTTACAGGCAGCAGAGATTCTTGTAATCCAGAGTTTCCTGAAAACCCTTTTTTTTCTCCTTCTATCCCTGTAAGCATAAGTCAACCCTTTTTCAACAAATTCTTTTGCCCTCCTGTAAAGATTGGACCGGCCCTGACGGTATCCCTTAGCTCTTTTTAGAACCTTTTTTCTCCTCTGTCGAGAAGCAGGGGAATTGGTGGTTTTTGGCATTGAATATCTCCTTAAATTATTTGTAGGGCATAAGAGTCTTTACCATTTTTGCCACGCCCTTGGTTTTTAAGCAGGAAGATTGTTTAATCCTTCTCTTCCGTTTAGAACTCTTTTTTGATAGGATGTGGGATCCTCCTGAACCGTAATAGACAACCTTGCCCGTACCTGTGATTTTAAACCTTTTTGCTATAGATTTTTTTGTTTTTAATTTAGGCATCTTATGCTTCCTTTTATATGGGAATTAGTGTTACCGTAAGCCGCGAACCTTCTAGTTTAGGCCTCAGTTCTATCTTGCCGAAGCTTGCAACTTCACTTGTCAGGCGTTCGAGCATCTGATAACCCCTTTCTTTATGCAGGATTTCCCTGCCTTTATAAAAAATAGTAATTTTTACACGATAGCCTTGTTTTAAAAACTCTTCTACATGTTGTTTCTTAAATTGATAGTCGTGTTCGCTGGTTTCAGGTGTAAGTCTTATTTCCTTTATATGAAATATTTTCTGTTTTTTCTTTTGTTCCTTTTCTTTCTTCTTTTGCTCATAAAGGTATTTCTTGTAATCCATTACCCTACATACAGGAGGAGAAGCCGTAGGAACAATTTCTACAAGGTCAAGGTCTTTCTCCTGCGCTATCTGCAAGGCTTCTTTTTTATCCACTACGCCATATTGTGTTCCATCTTCACCTATAAGACGTACCTTTGGAACTCTTATCTGAAAATTTATTCTGTTTCTTAAGCTACCTGTACTTTTTCTAACTCCATCTCCTGGATTTACGATTTCCCCTCCTTTGTGAGTTTTCTAAAATCCTATTATAATTATAAACCATTATCCTACATCTGTCCAGATTGTTTATTTCACAAGCTCATCATTAAAAAGTTTTTCCATCTTTTCAAGAGACATACTGCCTAACATACCTTTCTGGTGTTGTCTGACAGATACTTCTCCACTGGCTGTCTCTTTATCCCCTATGATAACCATGTAAGGCACCTTTTCATCCTCTGCATCCCTTATTTTCCTATTAATTTTCTCGGTTCTTTCATCAATATGTACCCTGAAATTTCTGTCAAGCCTGTTTTTTACCGCGATGGCAAAATCTATGTGTCTATCACCAATAGGTAGAATTCTTAACTGTTCCGGCGCAAGCCAGAAAGGGAAATTACCTTTATACTGCTCAATGAGTATACCAAAAAATCTCTCAAGGGAACCAAATATCGCTCTGTGGATAAGAATGGGCACTCTGAAATTTCCTTCCTTATCTATATATTTCACATCAAACCTTTCAGGGATGTTAAAATCTACCTGAATAGTTGTACACTGCCACTCTCTTTTCAGACTGTCTGTTACCTTTATATCTATCTTGGGTCCGTAAAAAACTCCTTCCCCTGGGTCTATTTCAAAATCCATGTTTTTATTTCTGAGGGCATTTTTCAGAGCATCCGTCGCCCTCTCCCAGTGTTCAGCTGTCCCTACATACTTTTCAGGCCGTGTGGATAGGTAAACCCGGTAATCGGCAAACCCAAACTTCCCGAGAAAAAAGGATGTGAGCTCTATTACTTTTGTAACTTCTTCTTCTACCTGTTGTTCAGTGCAAAAGATATGGGCATCGTCCTGTGTAAAACCTCTAACCCTTAACAGCCCGTGAAGAACACCCTGTTTTTCATACCTGTAAACTGTTCCAAGTTCTGCCCATCTTATAGGTAGTTCTCTATAACTTCTCATCCTGCTGTTGTATATCAGTATATGAAACGGACAGTTCATCGGTTTGAGCTGAAAGACTTTATCCTTTGTATCAAACTGCATTGGAGGAAACATGCTTTCTTTATAAAACTCGGTGTGTCCCGACTTATGCCACAAAGCGATATCCGCGATATGAGGAGTATTGACAATCTCATATCCGTTGTTCAAATGCGTCTCCTTCCAGAAGTCTTCTATGATCTTTCTTATAAGGCTTCCTTTCGGATGCCAGAAAATCAGACCTGAGCCAAACTCCGGATGAATACTGAACAGGTCCAGTTTCGGTCCAAGGACTCTGTGGTCTCTTGCCCTGGCTTCCTCTAAAAATTGCAGGTAATCAGAAAGTTCTTTCTTGTCAGGAAAAGATATGCCGTAAATCCTCTGCATACTCTGTCTTTTTTCATCCCCACGCCAATATGACGCCGCTATGCTTAATAACCTGAAATGTTTTATCTCGCCCGTAGAACAAACATGAGGACCTGCGCAAAGATCTATAAACTCACCGTTTTTGTAAAAGGTAATTTCCTCATCTTTAAGTTCTTCAAGTATTTCAAGTTTGAAAGGTTCGTTTTCCAGAAGTTCCCGGGCCTCTTTTCTGGAAAGCGTTTTCTTTTCAATGGGATAGTTTTCCTTGATAATTTTTCTCATCTCCTGATCAATGGACATAAGGTCATCAGGAGTAAAAGGAATATCTCTATAAAAGTCATAATAGAAACCAGTTTCTATAGCCGGGCCTGTCCCTAACTTAGTTTCTGGAAAGAGCCTTTTAACAGCCTGAGCCAGGATATGAGAAGAACTATGCCAGTATTTTTCTTTATCAAAAGTGTTTCCCATTTTTTAGTCACTTACCTGCCATGATCTACGGACAAAAAATTAGCGGCGGGTATTTAAAAAAATCCGAACTGATTTTGCACGCGATCGGCTCGGCTTCGCCGAGATTGGCGGCAAATTCTTTTCTATAAATTTATTTAACTTTGGAATAATAATTGTCGTTGTTTTTGATGATTTACTAAACTCAAATCTTCAACACCAAATTTTTCAATAAAACTTTTGGCGAAAGATTTATAGTTGTTTTGATAATTTCTACTAATATGATT
>CAZYYF010000064.1:0-6769 GCA_964650875.1 uncultured bacterium | reverse complement strand
CGCGCCACACCGGTCCCTCGAGGTACGCGAAGCCGGTCTCGACCTCGGTCACGCCGAGGGGCTCCATGGCCCTGACGAGCAGGTCGAGATGCCGTGCGTAGACCTCTCCGTCTGCGGTGTAGGCGGTGGCCGCGGTGCTACCCCACCGCACGTAGGCCGCGCACACGACGCGTCCGGGATATCCCATACTCTCTTGTCCCGGCTCCGGGCGTTCGGCCCAGAGCCAGACGTCGCCGTCGCGTGCGGCGAACCAGTTGAGGCGCCGGGTGGGTGTATGCCACCCGGGGCAGCGGTCGGTATCGGGATACGGCCACCATCCCAGACCAAGCCCGTTGACTGGCTCCTCCCGAGGGATGACGCCCTCGGGAGCGGGGATTCCGGGGCCGAGCGCGCCCCGGAACAGGTCACGGTTCCGACCGGAAGGGTCGGAACGGTAAAACGCTTCCCACCGGATGCGGTTGGCCAGCGCGATGGTGCCGCTGGCCAGAGGCCACCCGAGGGCGAGTGCGACGCCGACGGCGTCCCTGCTGGCCCAGTCGTGGCCCAGCGTGCGGGCCACGGTCTCGCAGGCTGTGATTTGCTTGGGAGTCCATCCGATTTGCTCCGCGATCTCGCGGAGGTCGTCAACGCTGTAATCCACTGTCGTTCTCCTTTCATCCGCCCGCCCTCTGACGGGCCGTGTCGTGGTAGGCTCCAAGCCCCCAAGCCTGCCCCCGCACCAGCAGGGGCAGAATCGAGGCTCAGGCGATGCGGTCGATCACGGCGAGCAATACCGGCCACTTAGCGATGGCCTCGCCGCTGTCCTGACCGTACTCAAACTCCTCGTAACCGACGACGAGGAGATAGGACCCGTAGTACGGTCGCAGGAGATTGAGCGCAGCGCTTACGCCTGTGCAGGGCGTAATGGCGATAACACTCGTACCCTCCAGGTAGTCATCCGTTGGGTCTCCGTCGACCCAGCGGCGAGATGGCGGCAACGTCGACCCTATAGCCAGCGTCGGCTCATCCTCGACTACACGCAGACCATAGTAGGCGTACTTCCCCGATGCCACGATCTCAGTAATCCGCTCTGTCATCTCCATCTCATCTCTCTGCCCGCTCTGTCCGGCGGGTCAATCCTGTCTACACACATATCATACCATAGTATACTAGGGGAGTCAAGCCCTGCGACAAAAAAATCTCGGATTTTTTTCGGTGGGGCTACCGGAACTCCAGCAGGCAACGACAGTTAGTGAGGCAGTCGCGCGCTCCGACCGGACGCAGGGAGCCGAGCGGCACCCAGCCGCGGGCGGTCTCGCTCACGCACCCGTCGCAGTTCTCGACGGCGGTCAGCACGTTCCGCTCCTCGCGCCGTCCGGCCTGCGACTGTTGCTCCCGCCGCGCCTCCTGCCACGTGGCGTGTGTGCTCTGGCAATACATCGCCGCCCGCGCCGCGAACGCGCGGGACGGATTGCCGGCCTCGTCGGCGACGGGGACCTCGCCGGACGCTATCTGGCGGGCGAAACGCAGGAGATAGGAGACCTCGGAGCGCAGACGGTCGCGCACCCAGACGCGGCGCGGCTCGGTCAACTCACCCCAGCCGCCGTATCCGAGAGCCGCCGCCGTCACGTGCAGACGCCGCAACTCGACAATCAGCGTCCGCGTCCAGTCCGCCACGCTGGTCCGACCGACCGCCAGCCGCCCGCACGCCTCGCCGATACGCTCGGCACCGGCCTCCATCCGCCGCGACAGCAGTTCCGCCAGCGCGTCCGGCGAGACGACACGACCGCGCGGGTCGCGGTAGCGGCCGGTCCTCCGGTCGAATCTATACCGACCCATCCGCCTCCGCCTCCAGCACGTCGGCGAGCCGTCCGCTCACGTTGTCGGCGGCGTCGTCCACCGCCTCCTGTCCGGCCTCGGTCAGGTCGGTCACCTCGGTCTCGGTCAGCACGTCGTCAACGTCCACTGGCGTCCCTCGCGGCCCGCGTCGCGGCCTCGGTCACGGCCTCCGGCGACCGACCGGGCCGGTAGTAATCGTCGGCTCCGTCGTCGGCCTCGTCGGCCTCCAGTCCCATGATAGCCCGCGCCTCGCGCCGCGTGACCAGCCCGGCGGTGTACGCTCGCACGGCGCGGTCCACCTGAGCCGCCGCGTCCTCGCGCAACGCCGTCACGCCGCTCGTGTCCCAGTCAAGATAGTCTCCGAGCGGCCCGCCCCAGCCGTTCAGGAGCGTCACGGTCACGGTGTCGGCTATCAGGTCGAGGAGAGGCAGCAGGAATCCGCTCCACGCCTGAGCGTGGTACTCACGCTGTTTGTTATCGGTCGCGTTCTCGATCCCGCTGAGGAACCCGACCACGACCGCCGGCAGTCCCAACGCCGCGCAGACGCGGGCCTCGAACGCCTTTCGCAGTTCGACGACGCCGAACTCGGCGGGCGGCGTGCCGAGCCGCTCCACGCCGACGTCGCCGCTCACGACGAGACTGGAACCGCGACGGTCGCCGCCGGTGCGCTCGTCCAGCGTGCGACGGAGCGCGTGACGCTGCTCGTCGGTCAATGCCCCGCTCCGGTCCAGCAGGAGCAGGCCGGGAACCGAGGAGTTCCGCAGGAGTCCCGCCAGCCAGTTGCTCGCCTCGGTGTCGGCGACAATCTCTCGCAGGACAGGCGTTAGCGGTGAGAGACCGAGCAGGTCGTTGCGCGGGTCCAGACCGTGCCGAAAATGCACGACGTCAGCGGCGGGCCATACCTGCTCGCCGCCGTTCACGCGGAGACGGTAGGTTTCGGCGGTCCCGGACGGGCCGCGCTCCGGCGTGACGGCGTAGTGCGGATACCACTGCAGAGCGGCGGGCAGTCCGTCGCGTCGCCGGTGAACCAGCCAGTAGGCGTTCCCGGCGCATTCCAGGCTCAGTATCGTGGAGCCGAGGAGCGTCGTGAGCGACTGGCCGAAACCGGGACGCTCCAGCAGAGCGATGAGCGGGTGGTCGTCCACCACCGCGTCCGTGGCGTCGCCGCCGCCGGTCGGTCGCAACACCTGCGGGGAGACGGAGCCGACGTTCCGCAGCGCCCAGTTCAGGACCGGCCCGACCAGCGACGACAGCCACAGGTCGCCCGCCAGCGTCGCGTAGTCCCGCGTCGTGCCGGGCAGTCCGGTTGCGGAGACGCCCGCTATCGCCGTCCACGCCCGCTCGTCCCACAATCCGGTCTCGACTGTCGCCCGCTGCTCCCGTCGCCACGGCCACCGTACGCGCATCTGATACCCTCCAATCGGTTATGCCCATTCCACGGACGGGACGCGGGAGGCGAACCCCCAGACGGCCAGCGCGCGGGCGAATACCGTATCGTCGTGCCCCGGCTCCGGCACCTCGTAGCGCACGCCGCCGCCCGGCAGGTCGCGCACCTGGAACGCCTCCAGTTCGCCGAGCGCGACCGGGTCCGGCAGGACGGTCAGCCGCCGCGTCTCGAACAGGAGGGCCAGATTGTCGAGCAGGTGGCAGCGCACCGGCGCGCTGAACGTCACGCCGGTCAGACGCACGCCGGGCAACGCCGCCCGCAACTGCTCCGCCACGACGTCGCCGAGGCCGGTCTGGTCCACGAACAGCCGTTCCGGCCGGTAGCGTTCGACGGTGGCGCGTATCCGCCCGACCTGCTGCTCCCAGAGGACCGCGTTGTACCGCTCCAGCGACACCTCGTGGTACGGCTCCTCGGTGACGTCTACCACGCTCACCGCCGTCCAGTCCGATTTGCGGGCGAGGTCCACGCCTATCCAGTAGCGATGGCCCTCGACCGGAGCGGACGGCGACGCGACCGCCGCCTCGCGGGCCGTGCGGAACACCTCGCCGCCGGATTCGAGAAACTCCGCCAGAAACTCCTGACGGAACACCCGCTCCGGCATCTCGCGCCGCGCCGTCTCGATCTCCGACGGGTGCAGGTACGGGTTGGCCGACGACGGAAAATGCCACGACCGCCAGCCGTCCTCGCCGGATATGCCGCGCTGGAACAGCCGCCAGAACCAGCCGCGCCCGCGCGGCGTCGAGATGAAAACCGCGTCGCCGCGTTTGTCTGCCAACGCCGGCCGCAGGGCGTGGGTCCACGCCTCCTCGCTCACGTAGGCGCACTCGTCCACGACCACGAGGTCGAGGCCCTCACTGCGGAGGCTGTCCGGATTGTCGGCGGACCGCACCTCGACGGAGCCGCCGGACGGGTATTCGACGCGGTGGACGCCCCGCCAGATGTTCGCCGGTCCCTGTTGCGCCAGCGAGACGATGCCGCGCCAGCCGACCCGCGTGAGCGTGTAGGACGGAGCCACCCACCAGGCGCGGCGTCCGGTCAGCCCGGCGTAGTGGCAGAGGAGCGTTCCGAGCCGGGTTTTCCCCCAGCGTCGCCCGCAGGCCAGCACGCGATAGCGCGCGCGGCTGTCCCAGACCTCGCGCTGTCCGGGGTGCAACGGCGGGAGCACCACGGTGAGGTCGTTCGTCACGCGGCGTGTCCCCCCATGCGGCGGCGGTAGACCTCCCCGATTTTGTAGCGGATTGCCGCCGCCACCGGCCATGCGATCAATTCCGGCGGGAGTCTGCGATAATCGTCCAATGTCGGGGCCAGGTCGACTGTGGTATCCGACTCCAGCAGTTGCCGCGCCACGGTGGTTGGGATTGACAACTGCTCCGCGACGCGGCGAACGAGACCGCGCCGGGACGACCCAGCCACCAGAACGATATGGCGTGACGCACAATTCCGCGCCACCCAATGGACTATCTCGTTGCGCGGGTCGCCTACGGCGAACGATGGCGAAAATCGGGCGAGTGGGGCGGGAGGGGTCGGCGTAAACGTGGTGAGTTTGATTCGGCTGACGCCGTATCTGGCCAACCGCGCCAAATCCCGATAGAGGCTACGGAACTCATCGACGTCCTCGGCAGTCTCGTACGGGGCGCATGGTACGAAAAACGCATGGAACGGCACGCGGTGGGTTTGGAGGTCGTCGAACAGGTCGAGCAACATCTGATTGGGAATCGGCTTTCCGAACGCCAGCCGTATCCGCTCCGACAGCCCCTCTACGCCGAAACGGGCCATTTTCGGCGGTCTGGCAATGAGGGAGCGACGAACAGCCGGATTCAACACCGCGCGGATCGTATAACTCTGGGAATCGGTCGCCACACGCAGTCTGCCGTAATACGGCAGGTCGGCCGCATCGTTCGTGATCAGTTGCACGCGTTCGCCACGCCTGTCCAGTTGCGAAACCATCGACACAATCACGTTGCTGTTCGGATTGACCGCGTATCGTTGCCGCCACGTCGTCGCGCAATACGCGCACCGCCCACGACACCCTCGTGACGCCTGAATCCGCACCACCTGGTCGTCACAACGGACCGGCGGCGTCGTCCAGTCTACGTAGTCGTCCGGCGAGGCCAACGGGTCCGCTATACGCGCCATCAACCACGGACGCTCGGCATCACGCTCCATGCCGTCTATTTGCGACGCCTCAATGGCGTGGGGATACTCCCGAATCCATGCGGAGATGTCAGCGACGTTACAGCCCTCTCGCACGAGGGACGTGAGAGTACGGACGAAGCGGTAGCCCTCTCCGACGGCCACCGCGTTCGCTATTCTGAGCGCGGTGAGCGGCGTGGCGTCTACCGCTCCGCCAGCAATGACGTAGGGCCTCTGGCGGTGAGACCGCTGTGGTGCCAATCCGTGCCGGCGGAGCGACCTGCCCACAGCCTGCGACCAGTCAACCGCGCCAGGATAGACGACGAATACAACATCAGCATGCCCTGGTGCGACTATCTCAATCCCGGCTCTGGCTATCTCCCACGCCAGCCACCCCGCCGTCACTGATGCGAGGCGGTCCTCTCCGGCGCTAGGATTGGCGTCGATGATTGCGAGGTTCAACACGACAGGCCCCGTTCCAGCAAGCGTCCCATTGCGTCCGCTACGTCGTCCGCCTCCGCTACAGCGTCGCGCACCCGCTCGTACAGGCCCCGGTCGAGCGTCACCATGATTTCGCCGAACTGCAATCCCACACGCGGGCCAGCCGTCAGTCGAGACAGGTTATTCTCGCCCACGCGATGATCGCCGAGCGGGACGCCGAGGACGTCGACCTCACCGAGTGTCACGGCCGCCAACTCGTCGTCGCTGAACAGGTCGTCCAGTTTCAGCCCATCGTCGCGCAATGCCTCCAGCACAGGCGCGGCCCATTCGGCCAGTTCCGCCGTCCGGTTGTCGAGCAGGGCCAACCGCCGCTTCTGCTCCTCGGTCAGCCCGCGCCGCCGCACCGCGACAATCGTTTCTCCGTCGGCGTCAACGACCTGTACGCGAGTGATCCCGGCCTCAGCCGCCGCCTCGACCGTCCCGTTGCCCGCCAGTATCCGCCCGTCCTCGTCTATTACGATTGAGCGCGCCGCTCCGACCTCCTGGAGCGAATCCACCAGAAGTCCGATGTTTCGCGCGTTGTGACGCCGCGCGTTCCGAGCGTCCGGCGTCAGGTCGCCTATCTGCGTTATTCCGTCGTTTCGTGCCACGGTTCCGTAACCTCTCCTCCATCAGACCATACGTAGCGCACCGCCGGCAGCGCGTTACCGCCCGTCGTCACGTCGCGCCGGTCCGTCTGGCCCAGATACTGTTTGCCGAGCCAGATGAGCATCGCGACGTTGCAGGCCATCGCAACCTCGACCTGTTTGCTCCTCAGCGCGTTGCGCAGGTTGGCCGCCCCCTTTTTTATGGGGGCGGCACATCGCCGCCGAATGGTCCGCTCCGACACCCCGAGCCTGTCCGCAATCTCCTCCGGCGAGGAGCCAAGCG
>CAZYYF010000063.1:0-6788 GCA_964650875.1 uncultured bacterium | reverse complement strand
TCCTATCGACCTTATTATTCAGCGCGCCGGACGCCTTCACCGGCATAAACGCGGAGAAAATAGAGAAAAAGCCAATGAAGATGCGCGTGGTAATGCATTAATGGGCATCTTCATGCCACCGATGACTGATAACCCTCCATCTGATTGGTATACTGATATATTTCCCAAAGCGGCAAAGGTATATACACACCACGGACAATTATGGCTGACCGCAAACTGGATAACAAAACATAAAAGATTTTCTATGCCGGAAGACGCCCGAGATATGATAGAAAGCGTTTATGGCGAAGAGGCCCAGGAACTCATCCCAAAAGAATTTGAATACATTGAAAACAGGGAATGCGGGAATGATTTTGCATCTGTCTCAAAGGCACATTTTTATGAGCTAAACCTTGAAACCGGATATATTGCAGATGGGATAATGTGGCAACAGGATGACAATGCGCCTACCCGTTTGAATCAACCGACAATAATATTGAGACTTGCAAAAAAAACTGGCAATTGTCTTGAACCGTTTTATAAAAACACAGGAGTTGATTGGGAACTATCTCAATTGTCTGTCTACGCATCAATGATTAAATCTGAGAATCCAGCAGACTTTGCAGACATTGAAACTGCTAAGAAAGAAATGCCTGATGAGGGAAAATACTGTTCCGTCATCATAATGTTCCAAGAAGGCACAGGATGGAAAGGCAGGGCGATTGATGGCAAAGAAAATGAAATTGCTGTATACTATGATTCAATCAGAGGTTTAAGGGTAGGCCAAGGAGGTATTGATGAACTTGATATATGATAGTTGGATCCCTGTAAAGAAAAGAAATGGGGAAAAAGTTAAAATCTCTCCATGTGAGATAACTGAAAATATCAGCACCGATTTAGAATACACAGATATTTCTTCAGTGCGCCCTGATTTTGACGGTGCTCTCATACAATTTCTTATTGGGCTTTTACAAACTACCTGCGCTCCTCAAAATACACAAGAATGGTTTTCATGGTTCAATAAACCACCTGATAAAGAAGAATTAAAAAAGAAATTTAACCCCATAGCACAATATTTTAATCTTGATGGAAACGGACCTCGTTTCATGCAAGAGACAGGTCTTCAATCTAATAAAAATGTTATTGCAGAAGGTTTGCCTATTTCAAAAATGCTTATTGATATGCCAGGAGAAAATACTATTAAAAACAATATGGATTTTTTTATTAAGGAAGGTAATATTTCTTATATCTGTTCTACCTGTTGCGCTATTGCGTTGTTTACGATGCAGACTAATGCACCTACAGGGGGACAGGGACATCTTACAGGTCTGCGTGGAGGAGGTCCTTTAACAACCATTGTGACAGGAAGCAATTTATGGCAAACATGCTGGTTGAACATATTAAATGGAAACGATTTCTTGCAATTGGGCAATAGTCATAAAGACAAAGATTCTGACAGGTTCCCATGGATAACCTGCGAACGCATAAGTGTAAATGGCTTAAAGACAACGCCAGCGGATGTTCATCCAGCGCAGATATATTGGGCAATGCCGAGAAGGTTTCTACTGATATTTGAGAACAAAAAATCTTCAATATGCGATTTATGCGGACGCCCTTCAGAAACTTTTGTCAAAACTTATTTTTCTCTACCAAGAGGCATTGATTACGCAGGACAATGGGAACATCCATTGTCTCCTATGTATAAAAAAGAGACAACTACCGAAGATATCTGGTTGCCTGTCCACCAACATGAACGGATAGGTTATAGACATTGGCTTGGATTGATACCGAACCTTACTGATGAGAAACACCGGCCTGCACTGGCAATAAGTGAAACAATAAACCGCATACAAAATATGGATGTAAAGTTAGACTTAAAAATAAGGGCTTTTGGATATGACATGGATAACATGAAAGCATGTAGTTGGAATGAAGCCGTTTTCCCTGTCATTAATATAGAAGATAAATACCGTGAAATGTACGGATATTATATGAAAAATATGATTAATGCAGCCGATTTAGGCTGCAATTATTTGCGAAGAGCCATTAAAGATGCATGGAAAATAGGAAAGATATGTAAAGATACCATTATTCTTTTTTGGGAGAAAACAGAACCGCCGTTCTATACTGCGGCGGCAAATCTGATAGATACTTTACAAGAGAATCCTGATTCTCCACCGACGGTCAATATTACGGTCAACATTCTTGAGAATTGGCTAAAAGTCATTATTGATACATCTCAAAGAATCTTTGATATTTTTTCCCAAGCGGGAGACTTCAAATCTGTTGACCCTGGGCGCGTGGCACGAGCATGGAATACTATGAATAAAAATCTTTACGGGAGAAAGATGCGAGAAACGTTAGGACTACCCTTGAAAAAGGAGGTGGCTGATGCAAAAAGCAGATGAAGACATTTTTTTGAACTGGTGGCAGAAACTGAAAAATGACCGTGGTTCAAGAGCTGAACTGCGGCGTGCTAAATTGCCAGACGAGATAGTTTTCTGTCCTGCATATCATCGTCTGTATGCAGAACTTAAATGGCCAGAAAAAGATAGAAGAAAACTAACTGCTATTGCCGGGCTTGCGGCACATGTAAAAGAAAATGATTCAACACAAAAATTAGCGCAACAAATGGCATCTCAAAAGAATGGCAATAACCCTTTAGTAAGCAGTTTACGATTCCGTCGTATCCTTGCAATAGACAATCTGGATGAGCTTTATGTAAGCATGATACGGGTAATACGGATGTTAAATGGAACGGTAAACCTTCTTGATATGGCAGTTTCTGTTTATTGGTGGAACAACAAAACAAAAAAAGAGTGGGCGTATAGTTATTTTGAAATAGCAAAAAATGAAATATAAGGGAGGGACAAATGAGCACTTTTATTCAACTGCATGTTTTAACGAATTACCCGCCGTCAAATCTTAACAGGGACGACCTCGGCAGGCCGAAAACAGCCGTAATGGGAGGACATCAGCGCCTTCGTATTTCTTCTCAGTGTTTGAAACGTGCATGGCGTACATCCGATGTATTTGAAAATGCATTGAAAGGACATATCGGAACACGGACAAAAGTCATCGGACATGAAGTCTATAACACATTAGTTCAAGGTGGTATCAATGAAAAAGATGCAAAAAACTGGGCAATAAGTATTGCAGAGGTTTTTGGTAAATGCAAAAAGGATTCTTTTGAAATTGAACAGCTCGCACATTTCTCTGTTAATGAAAAACAGGCTATAGATTCACTTACCAAAACACTTATTCAAGAAAAACGCGCTCCTTTAGAAGAAGAACTTAATTTGCTGCGGAAAAACGATACGGCAGTTGATATTGCTTTGTTCGGCAGGATGCTTGCCGATAAACCTATCTTTAATATAGAAGCGTCCGCTCAGGTATCCCATGCTATTACTGTTCATAAGGTGGCAGTGGAGGATGATTTTTTTACAGCAGTGGACGACTTAAATGCTGGTGAAGAAGACCTAGGCGCCGGACACCTTGGGGAGACAGAATTTGGAGCGGGGTTGTTCTATCTTTACGTCTGTATCAATAAGGATTTACTTATAGAAAATCTCGGCAATAATGAAACACTTGCCAAAAAAGCTGTTCGGGCACTTACAGAAGCAATTCTTACAGTGTCTCCAACAGGCAAACAGAACAGTTTTGCTTCCCGTACATATGCGTTATATCTGATGGCAGAAAAGGGAACGGTTCAACCAAGGTCGCTTGCTTCAGCCTTTCTAAAACCTGTGGAAGCAGTAGATATGGCTTCTGCTGCCATCGATGAGTTGAAAAAAAGTCTGGAAAATTTCAACAAGGTATACGCTCTGAAAAATGATTACAGGGAAATCAATGTATTAACGGGAGAAGGCACTCTTGAAACAATCCTTGATTTTGTTTCCCAATAAAGGAGCCAATCAATGAATACATATCTTATGTTTCGCTTGTATGCGCCGTTATGTTCATGGGGTGATATTGCTGTGGGTGAAATACGGCCAGGTTCAATGCATCCATCTAAATCTGCTGTCTTTGGTCTGCTGGCTGCTTCACTTGGTATAAGGCGAGATGAAGAAACAAAGATTGCAGAATTGAATAAAAGTTTTGCCGTTGGAATTTGTGTTGAATCTTTTGGGCTACCCCTATCAGATTTCCATACGATACAGGTTCTTCCGCTTAATGTCTCTACAAAAAACCGTATTATGACCCGGAAAGACGAGTTAACTTACAGTCCAGGTGAATTAAAGACGATACTTTCTTACCGTGATTACAGATGCGATGCTCAATATATAATTATGCTCCAGCAACTTGAAGATGCAATATATACTGCGGAAACAGCAAAACAATCTCTTCTTGAACCTGAATTTCATCTTTATCTGGGAAGGAAATCCTGTCCCCTTGCTCTTCCCTGTCAGCCTCAGGTTATAGACGATGAGAATGCGATTATCGCACTCAAAAAAGCAATAAAACAATTTAATGGACTTCAAGGATTTCCTATACAATTAAGTGGTAAGAAAGAATTATACTGGGAAAACTCTTTTAATATGGGTGTTGAAGCCATACAGATATTTGAACGAAGAGATCATGTGGTATCTCGAAAAAACTGGCAGTTTTATATACGGATGGAGAACCATTATACTTATACATGGGAGGATGGCAATGTTCTTCAGTAAAATGACATTCAATACAACCAATCTACCTTATGAATCAATCGGGAATGAATACTTTGTCCATCAGATGATATGGATGGCTTTTTCCGATAATCAAGATCGTAAACGTGATTTTTTATATCGTATAGAACACTCTGACAAGCCTCCGGTTGTGTATGCTGTTTCTGAAAGAAGCCCTTTTCAATCTACCAGATTCTGGAGCATTGAAACTAAAAAATATCAACCACAGATTTTTATAGGTTTGCAACTTGGTTTTCAATTGCGGGCTAATCCCACATTCAAGCGAGAAGGCAAACGTCACGATGTAGTGATGGACAACAAAATTAACATAAAAAAGGAAGCCGGGAATAAAAGCAACACAAGAATTTCTGAAATTATGTATACTGCCGGTCAGGAATGGTTAACTTCAAAATCTATAAAAAATGGCTTTCAAGTTTGCCAATTAAGAGTAGATGGATACAGACAGCATAGACTTTACAAAAATAATGGCAGACAGGAGATAAAATACAGCACGATTGATTTTACAGGTATTTTAACCGTAGTTGATAAAGAATTGTTTCTTAAATCTCTTTTTCAAGGAGTAGGACCGGCAAAAGGATTTGGTTGCGGTTTGTTAATGGTCAAAAGAATATGAGTGGAAACAACCCCTTATTACCAAAAGTATCACCAATACCTATCAAAGAAAGAATAGCGCTCGCTTATGTGGAAAAAGGTAATCTTGATGTTCTTGATGGGGCATTCGTAATAGTTGACATTACCGGGATAAGAACCCATTTACCTATAGGCGGAATATCCTGCCTTATGCTTGAACCTGGGACAAGAATATCCCATGCAGCCATTGCACTGGCAGCAAGAGTGGGATGTTTAGTCTGCTGGATTGGAGAAGCCGGAGTTCGTTTGTATTCAGCAGGCCAGCCGGGTGGTGCACGGTCAGATAAACTATTATATCAGGCGCAACTGGCTCTCGACGAAACAGCGCGTCTTAATGTTGTCCGTAAAATGTATGCCCTGAGGTTTAAAGAAGAACCTCCCGCAAAACGTAGTATAAACCAATTGAGAGGTATTGAAGGTGTTCGTGTCCGAAAGATGTATGAGTTTTTTGCAAAACGTTTTGGAGTTGAATGGAAATACAGGGAATATGACCCGGAAAACTGGAATATGGGAGATGTGCCTAATAAATGTCTAAGTTCTGCCACATCTTGTCTTTACGGTATATCTGAAGCGGCAATACTGGCTGCTGGATATGCCCCTGCTATTGGTTTTATCCATACTGGTAAGCCGCGTTCGTTTGTTTATGATATAGCGGACATCTTTAAATTTGAAACAGTGGTACCGTTAGCTTTTCAGATTGCTGCCAGGAAACCCGAAACTCCTGAATCGTCTGTGCGCCATGCATGCAGGGAAGTATTCAGAAGTTCTCATCTACTTGAACGTATAATTCCTACCATAGAAGAGATTCTTGCAGCTGGTGGGTTACCTGTACCGCAAGCACCTGACTATGCGATTAATCCAGTTATCCCTGAGGATAAAGGACTTGCTGATGATGGTTATCGTACTTGAGAACGCACCGCAAAGGCTTCGTGGCAGGCTTGCAGTATGGCTGTTAGAAATTCGTTCTGGAGTCTATGTAGGAACATATTCAAAGAAAGTTCGCGAGATGATATGGAAACATGTTGAGGCAGGCATTGAAGATGGTAATGCTGTAATCGCATGGGATACTCCAACGGAATCCGGATTTGATTTTATGACACTTGGTAAAAATCGACGCATTCCTGTGGATATGGATGGGTTAAAATTAGTCTCGTTTTTACCAGAGTCAGACGAAGAAAAAAATGAATTACCAAACAGTTAAATTTAAGAAAATGCTTTTAAAGGCCATTTAAGAGCGATTAAGAAGTATGTTCCCCACAGGCGTGGGGATGAACCGGTTCGGATGGAGAAGTTCGGCCGGTATGTTGTATGTTCCCCACAGGCGTGGGGATGAACCACGTTTTTGCCGTGCTGTACCCGGGAAGATATCATGTTCCCCACAGGCGTGGGGATGAACCGATATCATCGACATGGAGCTTTCCACGTGGGACATGTTCCCCACAGGCGTGGGGATGAACCTCTATTAAACACAGCGATATGCGAAACGAAGGAATG
>CAZYYF010000062.1:0-6913 GCA_964650875.1 uncultured bacterium | reverse complement strand
AACCCACCTACGCCAAGGCTTCGGCGGGCAGGCCCTTGTTCGCACTGTGCGAACAAAATTAAGGCTCACCCTTCAAATTACAGGTTAAATTTTACTTAATAGTTTATCACACATCTCTACACATTGTCAAATTTACTTCTTACCCTCATTATACCCCCAAGTTTTTGTCAATAGATAGAAAACTTGCATTGTAAAAAATTTTATGAGAAAATAGATATATTTATAAATAAAAAACCTGGAATCTTTTACAAAAAAAACAATTGGTAGTAAAATAATTAATCTATGGATGAAAAGAAACCGATAGAGAAAAAATCAGGAAGGAGAAAACTTGGACTGGTTGTTATAATTTTAGTAATGTTTCTTATAATAGGGGCAGGCTTAAATTTCTACATAAAGTACACCCGTGAAAAGCAGAAACAGATTGCCCTTGAGCAACAGAAACGGCTTGAGGAAGAAGAAAAAGAAAGGTTAAGAAAACTACTGGAACAAAAAAGACAGGAATTCCTGGCGCTTATTGAACAAATGAAAAAGTTCTTCAAAGAGGGCAACTTCGCCAAAGTCCGAGAACTGGCAAACAAAGCTTTTCTTCTGGCAAAAGAATATGATTTCCCTACAGACGAGATAACACGTATACTTCATGAAATAGACATCCGTAATTACCGTGCAAGACTAAAAGAACTTCAATCCCTATCTCAAGATATATTTCGTTATCTATATGTGAGAACAGAGGCGTTTAAGGTTCCAGACTGGCCACAGCTACATACATTACGTAGTTCTATTATAAAAACAACCTATGAAAATGAGTATAGGGTGTCTCTTATGATAGCAGATGAACAGGCCAAGGAAATCAAGAAAGGAGTACTTCCAAAATATAATTATATGTCAAGCAAGGCATTTCTGGAAAAAGGCATTGATTTAAGAGAGAAACATCATCTAAAAATATCAGATGAAGAATCTATCATTATAAATACCCAAAATGAGTTCTTTTTTGCCTCAAAGGAATTACGTAAAGATACTATTCCTCCCAATTTATACCGGTAAAAATGGTAAAAACCAGCATAAAAATAGCCGTTTTAGGATGTGGAACTGTAGGAACACAGTTTATAAAACATTTTAATCTAAAAAGGTCGTCCATTAAGAAAAAAACAGGCATTGACTTTTTCATAACAAAGGTAGTTGATAGAAATAGAAACAAAAAGAATATCTTCCCTTCAATCTATACCCCAAATACCGAAGAGGTAATATCCAGCGGCGATATAGATATAGTTGTTGAGCTTATGGGAGGCATAGAACCTGCATATACCTTTATTAAAAAAGCCATATCTGGAGGAAAATCCATAGTTACTGCCAACAAAGCCCTTCTGTCAGAAAAAGGAAAAGAACTTTTCTCTCTTGCAGAAAAACACAAGGTATATGTAGGATTTGAAGCAAGCGTGGCAAGTGCGATTCCCATAGTAAAAGCACTGACGGAAAGTTTTATAGGCAACAATATTGTAAAACTCATGGCGATTCTCAATGGTACAACCAACTATATACTTACCCAGATGTCTCTCTATAGAGGAAACTTCCCAGAGGCTCTTTCAAAGGCTCAAAAATTAGGCTATGCAGAAGCCAATCCTACACTGGATATTCAAGGTCTGGATACAGTACATAAACTTTCCATCCTTTCTCGGCTGGCTTTTAATAAGTCTGTTGCATGGAAAAATATCTTCACAGAAGGCATAGAAAAAATTGATGCTATGGATATCAACTTTGCAGGCGATTTCGGATATAGAATCAAACTTCTTGCAATTGCTAAAAAACATAAGAACGGCCTTGAACTCAGAGTACATCCCACTTTTCTTCCTTCTTATCACCCTCTTGCAAGTGTAGAAGATGTTTATAATGCTATCTATATGGAAGGAGATATGATGGGAAAATCACTTATGTATGGAGAAGGTGCAGGTGGTAATGCAGCAGCAAGTGCAGCTATAGCAGATGTTGTTGATATAGGTAAAAAAATTATAGGCGATAAAACCTCTCCCTTCGTTTCAATATATGAAAATGAAAAACTTCCCATTATACCTATGGAGTCAATAAATACCAGATATTATTTCAGGTTTACGGTACCTGATAAACCAGGTGTACTTGCTATGATTACCGATGTATTGGGCAAAAACGAAATAAGCATTGCCTCTGTTATCCAGAAGGAAGAAAATAAAAATTACGATGTTCCCGTTGTAATACTGACACACACTGCTACGGAATATGCCGTACAGAAAGCCATCAAGGAAATAAACAGACTATCCATAGTTAAAATTCCAACAGTATTAATAAGGGTTGAACAATAAAATTTTCTTTTCCTGAAAAATCCTTTTCGTAGCTCCCAAAAGAAATTATGATGATGAAAAATAACCGGTTTCTGATACTGCTGGCGGCAAACAGCATATACTTTTTTTCTTACTTCCAAAGGGTGGCCGTCCCAGGAACCATATTCAACGAACTACAGTCCTCTTTTGCTCTTTCAGCTACAGCAGTAACAGGACTGGGATCAATAACTCTCCTGGTATATGGTTTTCTACAAATCTTTGCAGGCATTCTGTCGGACCATTTTGGTGGATTTAAGACCTTCCTTATCGGTAGTATTCTGTTAAGTGTAAGCTCTATCATTTTCTCTTTTTCTTACACACCAACCATGCTTTTTATAACCAGGGCTATGGTGGGTTTTAGTGCAAGCTTTATATATATAAGCCTCATCAAAATTTTGACTACAATTTATGCACCACAAGACTTCCCTTTTTACCTCGGTGTATCAATAGTACTTGGATACTCAGGAGGTGTAGTAGCCACCTATCCCCTTGAAAGAGCCGTTTATTCCCTCGGATGGAAGAATGCCTTCCTGATCGCGGGACTGCTATGCGCATTTTTCACTATGATAGTCTGGCCTCTTATGAGCACAGTAAAAGAAAACTACACTCAGAAAAAAACTTTTTCCCTACCATCACTTATGAATGTTCTACGTAATATACATGCCTTACCTCTTCTAATTTCAGGACCAGTAAACTTCGGCATATATTTTCTTTTTCAATCTACACTCGGAAAAAAATTCCTTGAAGATTCATGTAACTTAAGTTCACCACAAGCCTCATTATTTACGTTTTTTATGATAATTACAAACACACTGTTCGGTTTCCTCTCAGGATATACATCACGGCTTACCGGCAAACGTAAACCTGTGCTGATAATAGCAACTTTTGTCACGCTGGTTGCATCATGTATGATTTTTATCAACCTATGGCTGAAAGGTCCATCTGTAATATTTCTCATATCCTACATTTTTCTGGCAATCTCTGCAGCAGTATCTCCTATATATGTAACTTCTATGAAAGAACTTTATCCGATTGAAGTAACAGCAACTTCAGTGGGATTTCTAAACACTCTCTGTTATCTGGGTGTATCCCTTTTTACCTACCTGGCAGGTATCATCCTGGACCGGTTCAGATATAGTTCACTGGAAATATCTGGAATTATCATTTACCCTGATAGGGCTTACCTTATGATATTTCTTGGATGTATTATGTTTTCATTGATATCTTTTCTCGTGTCATTTTCCATAAGGGAAACAGGCTAAAACACTATCTACTATTTGCCATTGGGATATATTTCCTTATAATATAGTTACGCGCCTGTAGCTCAATTGGATAGAGTGGTGGGCTTCGAACCCAACGGTTGCCCGTTCGAGTCGGGCCAGGCGCATACTATTAAATGAAGAAGAAAAATGATGAAAAAGAAACTGATGATTTTTGATAATCACTGTGATACGATAGTTGCAGTAAGAAGGAATAACAGAAACTGGCTTCTACAGTCAGAAGATGGACACTGGGATGTAGAAAGATATATGAAAGCAAACGGAAAATATCAGGTAATGGCAGTATGTCCTCCGCCTAACCTTCTGGGAGATACAGCTACCTCATTTGCCTTTGAGGTCATTGGTAGTTATTACAATATCTCAAAGACGACAAACAGGATTTTTACTGTAAAAACAAAAAAAGACCTTGATAATATAGGTAATAAACTGGGCATAATCCTCGCCATAGAGGGAGCAAATCCACTTATCGGAAGAGAAAACCTGCTGGAGATGTTCTTTCAGGCAGGAATACGTCTTATTACCCTGACATGGAACCACCGCAACGAACTTGGTGACGGTATTGGAGTAGGAGGTAATTATGGACTTACAAATATAGGGAAAAAACTCGTGGAAGGCATGTATAAAAGGGGTATAGCTGTGGACGTCTCACACCTGAATGAAGCGGGATTTTGGGATACCTCAGCCATACTGAAATCTGGCATAATGGCTTCTCATTCAAATGCCTACGCAGTATGTAACCACCCGAGAAATCTAAACGATAGGCAGATAAAAGCTATATCTGACAGGAACGGAATAATAGGTTTCAATTTTTCCAGTAGTTTTATATGCAAAGATGGCCAACCAGGAAAAGAAAATTTTCTTGCACACCTGAAACATCTAAAAAAGGTTGGTGGTTCAAAAATATTAGCATTTGGTGGAGATCTTGACGGTATCAACAGAGGGCTTATTACAAACTCCCTGCAATACCCGAGGCTAATTAAATGGGCCGGGGAAGTCCTGAATGATAATGAACTGGAAGATTTTGCATGGAAGAATTCCTATAATTTTTTTAAGCATGTTCTCCCAGAAGGATGAAAAAATACCACAATAAAAAGTGTTTATATCTTCCTTAATATAGGGTAAAATATAAGATTGTACGTCTGTTTGTGTTTTTACACAGTATTAATACGAAGGGCAAGAATAAGTCGCAAGTTGATATTTTTTCTTTATATTAAATGGTGGGTGTAGCTCAGAGGCAGAGCGCTAGACTGTGGATCTAGGTGCCGGGGGTTCAATTCCCCTCACCCACCCCAAACTGACAAAGGATGCACTTTTCATAGATGGGTGTTTTATCCGTTCTGCAAGCAAGACAAACATATATTGAGTTTTGAAAGCATGCTTTCTATATCCTGAATCTCAACATCAAGTACGGGCCTTAATCGTATTGTCTGTGCACCTGCTCCTAAAAGAAGCATATGGTGTTGCTGAAGGGCCATGTTGATAAGTTTATTTTTATTCGCAGGATTACGCATAGAAAATCCCTGATAAAGCCCCATTCCTCTAACATTAAATATTAAATTACTATATTTAAAAGCAAGATCATTCAGTCCTGAAACCATATATTCAGCCTTCATAGGAACCTTCTCTATTAATTGTTCTTGCCTGACTATCTTCATTTCCTGCACAAACCTGACCATATCCACCAGACTACCACCCCATGTTGAATCAAGCACACCTCTGTCTGTCATACTATTAAGCATATATACAACTCCGTTGGCAAATTTTTTAGCCGTAGCAACAGCCTGGGGAGGATATGGAAGGTTAAATTGGTCAATAGCAAACATTGTTCCTGTTTGGCCACCTGCTGTTTGAACCTCGTCAAACCCCAAAAATACATCGTAGTCATGTGCAAGTTTACTCAAACGTCGGAAGAAATCCGGCTGTGCCATTCTTTGACCCCCAGCTCCCTGTAAAGGTTCACATATAATTGCAACGACTTCTTCCCCATAGGTGCGGAGACAATTTTCTATGATTGATAGACTGTTTTCCGTCCGTCTGTTATTCCATATCTCTGACTGGGATGAATCTGTTGAGGGAAAGGGTACACGAAGATTACCTGGTATGAACCCGTGAAAATCCTTCGTTATAATAGGATCATGACTCAGTTGTGTAACATTAAGAGCAAAGATAGTTCTGCCATGAAAAGCCCTATCAAAATAAACCAACCTTCTAACCTGAGGATTTACTCCACGTTTAAGCATCTTCTCATCATAGAGATTTATCAGATACTTTATCATATTTTCTACAGCTTCCGCACCTGAATTAATTGTATAGACTTCCAGGTTTTTGTTCATCATGCAAGCAGGCGCTAATTTGTAAATCAACCTGTAATACTCAAGGCATTCTTCTGTCAGAAAATCAGGATTTGCAATCTTGTTATTTGCCGCAATCAGTAATTTCTCCCTGTATTCAGGCTCGTTCAAACCAGGATGGTTATGTCCTATCAGTTTGGATCCGTAATATCCCGCCCAATCAAAAATCTTCTGTCCTCCGACAGTTGTCAAATACATGCCATGGCATTGTTGGAGGTCAAGAACAAATGGATAAGGTTCTGCAATCACATAGTGTGAAAGTTCTTCTATCATCTTTCTGCTTCTTTCATCGGGATAAAAATTTTTTTCTTCCATTTCACCTCACCACTATTCAATAAAAGGTCCTTTTATAATTTAAAGTCTTGAAGTAACAATTCAGCAACCCCCTCTTATTGCGAATGAGATTGCTACCTTGCTACGTTCCTCGCAATCCCCCAGTGGGGAGAAAAGAATACAACCTTCCCGGACATCATTGCGAGCGTATTATACCTGGCAATCCCGGCTTTTTGTACTCTGAATAATAATATGGGTTGACTGAGGAAGGATTACTACCAGGCTGTATATTAAAACATCTCTTTTGATTGCTGTCAAATATCTGTACAAGTTGTGTATACGCTAAGTTAGTAAAGCCATTCTTATCGAATAATTTCGCAATTTCCAATTCTTTGCTGATGATTTTTTCCTGATTTCGTCTACTTGTTGGTCAAGATGTTTAATCTCTTCCTGCTCTCTCTGAGTTTGTTCTTTGATATTATCTGGGATTGAATCCACTGGAACGGCTATAATGGTAGGATGTTCTACTACCTTTAGCGTAGCCATCCTTAATGCTCTTAGTAAATCATTTTTCCCTTTTGAAGTAATCTCTTTACTGTTAAGCGCATCCAAAAGTTCCTGGCTTCTATCTGAAGGCAAACCTTTTTGTATCAAATTAAGA
>CAZYYF010000061.1:0-6920 GCA_964650875.1 uncultured bacterium | reverse complement strand
AAATGAGAAAACGGGCGTTTTTCATCGGAATACTTTTTTCAGTAGGTATCGGCATGCTTGACCCATACCTTATGCTCAAGGGTTTGTCTGGAACGTTCTGCTGGGAATACTGGGCTCCTGCTGCTATTTTCGGACTTTTCATTCTGCTTGTATTATCTTGCATACACAGGTTTTTTGAATTGAAAACATCCGAGTTACTTTTTATCTTCATCATGGCTTCAACATCTTCAGTGTTACCCAGCATGGGATTTATGGCTTCTTTCATACCCGTGGTATCTGGACTGAAATATTTCGCAACATCCACAAACATGTGGCAGGAATATATTATAAACAGGGCCTGTCCTCTACTGATGGTTCAGGATGAAACAGCTGTGAAGTATTTTTATGAAGGGTTGCCTGCCGGCCAATCCGTACCTTATACATCATGGCTTGCTCCAATGGGACTTATGCTTGTCTTTGTGCTGGTTTTTGCCTTCCTGAGTATATGCGTTATGGTTCTCTTTCGCAAACAGTGGATTGAGGAGGAAAAACTTATATATCCTCTGACAATCCTTCCAATTGAGATGGTCCAGAAAAAAAGTGGTAGCCGCATCCCTATCCTTTTTAAGAATAATCTTTTCTGGCTTGCTTTCTCTATCTTTTTCTTCTATTACTTTTTTAACTGGCTATCTGTTGTCTTCACAGGCCACCGTCTCTTACGTCTCACAGGAAATATAGTATTTTTACGAAAGTCAGCAAGTTTGAGCCTGTCCCCCCATTTCCCTATACTGGGGTTTGCCTATCTTATTCCCCGCAACGTTTCCCTATCCTTATGGCTCTTTCATATCCTTTTCACGATACAAAGCGGCCTTTTCAGTGTTAGCGGATTCAAACTTCCCGGTCTAAATGAACACTTTTGCGGACGTTCAACTGCAACTACCTTTGAAGGAGGAGGGGCGATGATTGTTCTGGTGGCTGCACTTGTATGGCGGGCACGCAGACATCTTTATAAATGCATCAAAAAAGCGTTTATCCCGGGTTGCGCCATTGACGATTCAGGAGAAATGCTTTCATATCGAACAGCCGTATTTGGGACGGCAATCAGCTTTATGGCAATGATGGGGTTTTTGAGATTTTTCGGGATGACATGGTTTGTCTCTTTCATCTTCATGTTCTTTGTTCTGGTAGTTTTTATAGGGTTAACCAGGATAGTCTGTCAGGCGGGACTGCCAGCCGCCCAGGCACAGTGCACACCCCCTACCTATACGGCATACTTGCTACCACCTACAATTGTGCCACCTGAGTGCTATGTTACTATGGGGCTTCAGTACAGCTGGGCAGGAGATATCCGCACCTCTATAATGGCATCTACAAGTCACTCCTTAAAAATACAGGAAGAAGCCCATATTAATCCAAAGGTGCTTTTTGCAGGAATTGTTACTGCTATAATTATTTCATACACGTTTTCAGCATGGATGTATATTCATATGGGTTACAAGACAGGTGCCCTGAATATCTCCACTGGCAATAGTGGTGGAGGAGCTGGCGTCTGGTTTTTCGGAGGTGCAATGGCCCGTATTATAGCCAATTTTATCGTTCCTAAGGTTACCACACCCATTACCAAGGATATCATAATCTCACGGTATGTTTTTATGGCAATAGGTGCTTTTGTGATGGGGATATTAATCTTTATGCATTCCAAGTTCCTCTGGTGGCCCATTCATTACATAGGTTTTCCTATAGCAGAATCACAGCCTTTACGATACTGGTGGTTTGCCATTTTTCTTGCCTGGGTTATCAAAGGAGTTATTCTGAAGTTTGGAGGACATAATGTATATAAAAAAAGTGTCCCATTTTTTCTTGGAATGATTATGGGCAATATCTCGTGGCTCGTAATAGAAAATCTCTTAAATTTTCTCTTCAGTCAGGCTGTTTATGTAGGAGGTTAATCTTCTTATCCCCCTTTCTTCTTTTGTAGGGAAAGAATGGATATATTGCTGTTGCTAACAAAAAGGAGTTGTATATTTACGGAGAAAAGATATCAATAAACCATCTTACAATATATGCGAGGTTTTTTATTCTTTTCAGGGAGAAGGATTTCTTCAGGGTCTACCTATGGTTTTTGTAAGGATGAGTGGATGCAATATAAGATGCTCTTTCTGTGACACACCTTATGCTTTTACCAGAGGTATGACCATTGAGGTAGACAGGTTATGTAAGCACATAGAAAAATACAGATGCAGAAGGATATGTATTACCGGGGGAGAACCTTTCCTTCAAAAATTATCCTCTCTAACAGAATGCCTGAAGCGAAAAGGATACTGGCTTACTGCGGAAACCAACGGTACAATATGGCAGAAACTTCCTCTTGACTGGTTAACGGTAAGCCCTAAAAAACAAGGGACATCTTTCTTCCCCTGTGGATATGACCCGAGATTTCTTAAAGTGGCGTCTGAGTTTAAGTATGTCATTACTGGTGCTGAAGACCTAAATTTCATAGACAGGCGGATAAACCAGCCTGTGATTCTTCAGCCTGTAAACAATGATGTAAGTATAGCAAAACTGATATCCGTATTCTTAAAGAAAAACCCCGGCTTCAACTGGTATCTCAGGTTTCAAAACCACAAGATAATAGGAGTAAAATGAAAAAGGTAGTCTGCCTTATCTCTGGAGGCATGGACAGTTTTGTAGCATCAGCGGTGGCAAACAACAGAGGCCATAAAATATATGCATTAACAGTCTCTTATGGACAAAAAAATAGTAAAGAGATTTCTGCCGCAAAAAAAATAGGTATCTATCTTGGGGTAAAACAACATACGGTTGTTGATATAGACCTCTCCTGGGTAGACTCATCCTTGACCAGAAAAGATATAGATATCCCTACTCAAACCTCCGGGACAGAAATTCCATCCACCTATGTGCCTGCAAGAAACACCATTTTCATAAGCATTGCCATGGCTCTGGCAGAAACAGTAGATGCTGAATCTATCTATATTGGTGTTAATGCGGTGGATTTTTCAGGATATCCTGACTGTAGACCTGAATACATCAAGAGATTTCAGGCACTTATAGATGTCGCTACGAAAAAAACCTTAGGGGGTGCTCGTATAACTCTTGAAACGCCTTTGATAAACATGTCCAAGTCTGAGATAATAAAACAGGGTATCAAACTTGGTGTGGACTTTTCTATCACCTGGTCCTGTTATAGGAATAGAGAAAAACCATGTGGTACCTGCCCGAGTTGTATCTTAAGGAACAAAGGCTTCAGACAAGCAGGAATGAACGACCCTCTTTTGCGACAGTAATGGGGAAAAGGTTGATAAATCTCTGAAAAATGAAGACATCCAAACAATATGACATCTCTGGAGATATACTACAGAGAAAGGGATTCAGTATCATAGAATTAGTCATATCTCTTTTTATACTATCACTTTTTCTCGTGTTTTCCATAACATATTTTCATAACTACCACAAAAGTATGCTGATTGAGTTAACTGCAAAAGATATCGTAGAATCTGCATCTCTCGCGAGAGAATATGCCATAAACGAAAGAAAAGATTTTTCCATCGTCTTTACAGATAATTCGTTAACCATTATGAGAGACAACCGAGAATTAGTCGGCAAAGAATATCGGTTCAGGGAAAGAATAAGGGTAAAGGAGAAATCAGAGGGATTCGACCCTGTGATATTCACACCTAATGGTAGCACAAAAATGGCAGGGTTTATGATAATAGAGGATATCTCTGGTGGAAAAGAAATCAAGATCGTGCTTCACAACCTAACAGGAAGGTGTTTTATTGAACAATAGACAGGGAATCACTTTTATAAGTCTGCTGATAGCAGTATTTGTCCTGACAGTAGGAATTGCTGCTCTTTTGAAAGTCTATCCTGTAATAAGTAGTCTTTCAGAAAAAGCAAAAGGGTATGTCTCTACTGCCCTGATAGCCGACAGGGTTTTTACACTGATTGAAACCATCTACGGAGATATCAATGGGCCGCCGGTTCCTCCATATTTTTCGGGAATAGACGAAGAATTCCCAAGGTATGCTTATTCAGCAGATATCCAGGAGGAAAAAGAAACCCTTTATAGGGTTGATGTTAAAATTTCATGGGAAAAAGAAGGTAAGTGTGAAGAGGAATATTTTTCCGGGAAATTCAGGCGAAAATAAAGGGATAACCCTTATAGAGCTCGTTGTAGCAATGATGATTTTTGCTATCGTAATGTTTTCTGCTGTGTTTGTTTTTAAGGAATCACTACGTAGGTTTCGCAAATCAGCAGGAGAAAAAAAGGTCTATTGTGAAGCAACTGGTGTTCTGAATTACATTGAAAAATACATCTCTGCTGCCATGTGTAGCGATAAAAATGCCTCTCCGAGTATTGATTTCATAGGTGAAAAAAATATAGTAAGGTTTGTGGCACCTTTTTATAAAGGGAAGCAACAGGAATCTGACCTTGCGAAATTTGCGTTTTATTTTATTGATGATACTGTAAAAGTCTCTGTTGTCAGGGTCAGTAGAAGCAATCCTGATTTTGCTTTTCCTGAAAGCTTTTCGGGAGCCCAGACACTTGGAGAAAACATAAGCCTTTTTGAAATGGAGTACTATGATGGTTCAGATTGGAAATCTTCATGGGATACAAAAGAAATGGAAGAACCTTCTCTTCCTGAATCCATGAAGGTTTCTGTAAGAGCTTATTCAGAAAAAATAGAAGGGAAAAGAATTGAAAAAACATTTACAAGAACTATTAAAATTGTCTGGTAAAGGTGACGTTGTTATTCTTACAATAATGATCCTGTTGATACTTTTTATTTTCACCACTTCCATGCTTTTTATGTTTACTGCCTGGCAGAAATCAGCTGCCAAGCTCCTTGCAGGGAAAAATGCCCATAGGTTTGCTAAGACAGGAATGGAAGAGGCTATCTGGGAGATAGATAACGACAACCTTGAGGAGGATTCCTTTCTTGATTCATGGAGAGCAAATTTCCAGGGAGAGGATGTAGACCTGAATGAAGATGGAAATCCAGACGCAAAGTGGTTTTATGTAAAAAACAAGGTAGGAGAAATAACCGGAAGATACGCAGTTCTTGTTGAGGATGAAAGCAGCAAAATTAACATCAACTATGCCGGCAAAATAGAAAAACATCCCACATATACCGTTAAGGATATAGATATCCTTCCTGGTCTTATAGAAAAAGCATCTGCCAATGGCATTGTAACCTACAGACAGAAAAGAAAATATGCAGAACCTTCTGATGTCAAACTGGTGAAAGGTATAGGAGAATCTGTTTATGACAGGATTAAAAATTACATTACCTGTTTTTCTTACGATTTGAACCGCAACAGAAAAGATATCCAGAGAATAGATATCAATGCCGCTTCATTTGATACGATTAACACCCTCTTAAATACCTTAGGATATAGCAAAGACATTTCCTGCCAGGTTGCTCTTAACATTATTGCCTATAGAGAAAAAAAACCGCCTTTGCCATCAATGAACCTTGACAGAAAGGATATGATAGGTATCTGGAAAACTCCTTACATAAACGAAATAGATGCGGTCAAACCGTGGCAGACAAACACACTTGCTTCAGGAACCGTAATAATCAGCGAACAGGGCGGGCAGTTTATAGAGATTTTTAATCCATACGACAGTAAACTTGATATAGGTGGATGGAAAATCAAAGGGGTTGTCACACTCTTGTCTGATGCATGGACAGACGTTCTCAAAACATCCCAGCAGATATTAGATGATGTCACTGAAGGAGAAACAGAAGTGGACCCCGAAAAGATAAAAATCTCTTTAGATAAACTGATACCTACCTCCATAACTATTCCCGAAGGGGAACACATCCCTCCCCATTCTTATTATACAATAGGTGACATGATATCACTTAAAATAGTTATTATCCCGGGAGACCCTCCAATAATCTTCCCACTGTTTGTCTCTATAAAAGACCCCTCAAACTGCAATTATTACCAACCGATACTGGCTGTTAATCCTGCTTCATTGAATTTTATTGCGGGTCTGCTTTCATTTATTCCTTTTCTTGCAAATCTGAGGTTTGATTTTACGATAAGCCTTTTTGACAGGCAAGGTAATCCTATAGAAAAGGCTTATTATACTGCAGACCTACCCGAGACAACAGTACAAAAAAACGACCCAAGAATGAATGACCTTACCGATTGGTTTATGGGCCCCCCAACCCCAGGACAACAGAATATATATTTCCAACCGTGGATAGGCGGAGAATTTGGAAAAACGGACTGGATTTTCAACTGGCCTGCCCATTTCAATATTAGAAAAAATCAATACCTGTCACTTGGAGAACTCTCGTTTATTCACAAGAAACAACACTGGAAAACACTTGATTTCTGGAAAGAAGGTGTTGATAGAAAACTGATAGACGAGTTTACAACCTTTGATCCCCCTACATCCCAGACGTTTGGCAGACTCAATATCAACACATCTTCTGAGACGGTGCTTACATGCCTGCCAATGGTAGATATTGATATTGCCAGAAATATCATCTCAGCAAGGCCTTACCATGACATATCCGAGGTGCTTGGCAAATGGGGTTCTGAAAACTCTCCTGCGGAGCTTTTAAACAGAGAAATAACAAAATACGGGTTCGACCTTATAGATAACGATAGAGACGGATATGTAGATACAGAGAAAGAAAAAGAATCTGTATTTTATGATATTGTTAACCTTATTACTGTCAGAAGCAATGTATTTAAAATCATTTCTCTCGGGCAAAAGGTGCAAAATATAGAAAATGATGGTAAAATAGTAGAAAAGATTCTGGCAGAAAAGAAAGTTGTCGTCTGGTATGACAGAAGAAGAAAGAAGGTGATATATAGGCGTGAAATACAGTGATAATGTGAAATTACAGTAGAACCCTTCATCTGTGATTATCAGAAATAATCGGTTCTTGTCATTG
>CAZYYF010000060.1:0-7110 GCA_964650875.1 uncultured bacterium | reverse complement strand
CTTTTTCAACAAGGATCTCCAAAAAAGGGAAGATTTCCTGTTCTCGCTCACCCTTACTACTCTCAACTTTTACTTTGTTTCCTGCAAGAGAAATTTTGATGCCGTCTGGAACACTAATCGGTCGCTTTCCTAATCTTGCCATTTTAACCTCACCATACATAAAAAAGAAGTTCACCACCTACTCCAAATTCCCTGGCCTTTTTATCATTCAGAATACCTTTGGAAGTAGACAGTATTGCAACACCTTTTCCGCTTTTAATTACTGGTATTTCATCCTTATTTACATAAACCCTGCTACCCGGTTTGCTTATCCTTTTTATTTCTGTTATACCCTTTTTATTTGCAGAATAATAAAGAAGTTCAACCTTCAGAGTTTTTCTTCCTTCTTCTAAGGTCACCTCATAATTTTTTATAAAGTTGCTTTCTTTCAAAACTTTAAGAATCTCTTCTTTAACTTTGCTATATGGAATTATGACATCATATTTGGAAATAAGATTTCCGTTTCTTATTCTTGTAATCATATCAGCAATCGTATCAGTCATAGTCATTTTTGCCTCCTACCAGCTGGCCTTCCTAACTCCTGGGATTTCTCCTTTTGATGCAAGGTCTCTAAAACATATCCTGCAAATACCAAATTTTCTGTAATATGCCCTTGCTCTTCCACACTTCCAACATCTATTTTTTCTTCTTACAGCATATTTAGGCTCTTTTTTTGTTTTTTCCAAAAAACATTTCCGCGCCAATTTATTCCTCCCTTATAGGCAACCCGAGTGCTTTAAGCAGTGCCAGTGTCTCTACCGAATTTTTAGCAGTCGTAACAATGGTAATATTCATTCCTTTTACCTTGTAAATGGCATTGTAATCAATCTCTGGAAAAATCCCCTGTTCTTTTACTCCTATAGTATAACTTCCTTTGCCATCTGTTGAAGAAGGCGATAGACCATTAAAATCCCGCACACGAGGCAACGCAACAGTGATAAATCTATCGAGAAATTCATACATTCGTTCTCCCCTGATGGTCACAAAAACACCACAGATATCCCCTTTTCTCAGGTTAAAACCTGATATGGCTTTTTTAGCCCTGGTAATAACAGGTTTTTGGCCCGATATCAAAGAGAGCTCTTTCTGGGTATTTTCAAGGATTTTTGCGTCTTTATTGTCTTTGCCTATTCCCATATTTAAAACAATTTTTACCAGTCTCGGAACCTGATTGGGATTTTTGTAACCGAACCTGCTCATTATTACAGGAACTGTACTTTCTTTATAATACTGCTTTAATCTTGCCCCCATTTTATTTTACCTCTATATTTTCATTGCATTTATGACAATACCGTATCTTTGAACCATCACTAAGCACTTTAATGTTAAGCCTGGTCGGTTTACTGCATTTCATGCAAAAACACATCACATTGGAAATAGATAAAGGTTTTTCCATCTGGATGATACCACCCTGTTTATCTATAGCCTTTGGTTTAGAATGGCGCCTGACAAAATTGATGCCTTCAACTAAAATCTTGCCTTCTTTGGGAAATACTTTTATAACCCTTCCTTTTTTACCCCTGTCCTTACCTTTTATAACCTGAACAAAATCTCCTTTACTCAGATTGAATTTCATTTACACTACCTCCGGCGCTAGTGAAACTATTTTTGTGAAATTGTTTTCACGAAGTTCTCTTGGGACAGGTCCGAAAACCCTTGTGCCTCTTGGATTTTTATCAGCATCAATAATCACAGCAGAATTACTATCAAATTTTATCACAGAACCATCAGCTCTTTTCAAAGGCTGAACTGTTCTTACGATAACAGCTTTGACCTTTTCTTTTTTCTTTACCACGCCATCAGGGAGAGCATCTTTTACACTTGCAGTAACAATATCGCCTATATGGGCATATTTTTTCCTGGAACTTCCCACAATACCTATAATCATCAATTTTTTTGCACCTGTATTATCCGCTACTGTAAGAACTGACCTGAGATGCACCATTTTTCTTACCCTCTCTTTTTTCAATAATTTCTCTTATAATCCACCGTTTATGCCTGCTTAATGGTCTGTGTTGAACTACTTTTACGATATCTCCTTCGGATGTTATGTTTGCTTCATCATGTGCCATAATTCTCTTGGTTTTTTTAACAAATTTGTTATAAAAAGGATGTTTTACCTTATCCACAATCAAAACTACCCTTGTTTTCTCCATTTTAGCACTTATGACCTTACCTGATTTTTCAACCCTTTTTACTTTTTTCAACTCCATTTTTCACTCCTGTTAAATATACTTTTCTTTCTCTCATAAGGGTATTTAAAACAGCTATATTTCTTTTCGTTTGTTTAATTACTGAAAAGTTTTTAAGTTGCCCTATATGCAACTGGTGATTAAACTTATATAATTGTTCTTCCAGTTCTTTTATTTTAAGACCGATCTCTTCCCCGGTTGCTTCACGCCATTTCTTAATTTCTTCTTTTTTCATTGTTATAATCTCTCAAATCTATTCAACTCTTGACAAATATCTTCTGACGATTTTCGTTTTGAAAGGTATTTTAGAAGCGGCTCTTCTTAATGCCTCCACTGATAAGTTTTCTGACACCCCGGCTACTTCGAACAAAATTCTTCCGGGCAAAACTACTGCTACCCAGTGAGAAACATCGCCTTTTCCTTTTCCCATTCTTGTTTCTGCAGGCTTTTTAGAAACTGGTTTATCTGGAAATATCCTTATCCATATCTTCCCTTTTGACTTTAAATGGTGAGTAATAGCAACCCTCGCTGCCTCAATCTGGGTATTTGTCACCCATCCCGGAGCAATCATCTGCAATCCATAATCACCGTAAAAAAGCATGTTACCTCTTGAAGCCTTACCCTTCATTCGTCCTCTCTGGGCCTTACGATATTTAACTCTTTTTGGCATCAACGGCATTTTGATTCTCCTTTGCTAGTATGTCTCCAGTATAAACCCAAACCTTAAGTCCCACGGTACCTGATCTTGAAAAAGCAGTAGACGCCGCATAATCAATTTTTGCTCTCAGTGTATGTAAGGGAACTTTACCTTCTTTATATTGTTCCGAACGAGCAATTTCAGTACCACCGATTCTGCCGCTAATTTTTACTTTTACCCCTTTGGCGCCAGACTGCATTGCAAGAGCCATAGTTTTTTTTATCACCTGCCTATGGGGCATTCTTTTTTCCAGCTGAATAGCTATATTATCTGCAAGAAACTGAGCACTTTGTCCCTGCGGATTGACCTCCAGAACATCTATGGTCACCTGTTTATTCAAAATTTTATACAGCTCGTCTCTCACATTATTTATTTCAGAACCACGCCGTCCAAGAACTATACCGGGCCTTACTGTATAAAGTTTTATCCGTATTTTATCCGATATCTTTTCTATGTAAATATTCGTAATAGTACCTCTCGGAAATCTTTGCATGAGATATTTTCTTATTTCAATGTCTTCTTTAAGCATCAACTTAAAATTCTTCTTATTGGAGAACCAATTACCTCGCCATTGTTCAACAATGCCCAATCTCAACCCTATAGGATTAACCTTTTGCCCCATTTTATTCTACTCCTGGTTGTGATATATCCTCAAGAATAACAGTAATATGACTCATTCGTTTTCTCACTGTAACTGCTCTTCCCATTGTAGCAGCTCTGAATCTCTTTAATGAAGGTCCGCTATCTATCAATATATTTTTAATTTTCAGTTGTTCTCCAAATTCAGTTTTTTGTTTCGCATTAGCAACTGCAGAACTTATAGTTTTTTTTAAAACTTCGGTACCGCCTTTTGGTAGATTGTTCAAAATATCTAATGCTTGTCTTACATCTTTATGAATAAGCAAATCCGCAATGAGCCTAAGTTTTCTTGGACTACATCTTATATATTTAGACTTTGCCATTACTTGCATTTATCCCTCCAGAATATCCTTATGTTTTCTCTCTCGTTCTTTCCGTATGCATACCGTGCCCTCTGAATGTACGAGTTGGAGAAAACTCCCCCAGTCTGTGCCCAACCATATTTTCAGAAACAAAAACATTAATAAAAGTGCGTCCGTTGTGCACTGCAAAAGTGTAACCTATGAATTCAGGAATAATGACTGAAGCTCTTGACCAGGTCTTCACTATTTCTTTTTTACCTATATCTTTCATCCTTGCTACTTTTTTAAGCAACTTTGGGTCAACAAAAGGGCCTTTTTTCTTAGATCTCATTTTCTATATTACTCCTGTTTATTTCTTTCGCTTTTGAACTATGAGTTTATCAGACGGTTTATTTTTCTTTCTGGTTTTATGACCCTTTGTAGGCCATCCCCAGGGACTCTGAGAAAGATGCCCTTTGCTTCTTCCTTCTCCTCCACCATGAGGATGATCAACAGGATTCATCGCTATTCCTCTTACGGTAGGCCGCTTACCGCGTCTACGATTTCGGCCGGCCTTTCCTAAAGATACATATTTATACTCTGGATTGCTCACCTGGCCTATAGTCGCCATGCAATGAAGGTCAAACATCTTCACCTCGCCAGAAGGAAGTTTTATCTGGGCATACTTATCACCTTTAACCATCAAGGTAGCAAATGTCCCAGCTGCTCTTACCATCTTTCCTCCTTTTTGAGGAATAGTTTCAATATTGTATATCTGCAAACCTTCTGGAATGTCTCTTAAAACAAGCCTATGGCCAGGCTTAATAACATCTGCTGCTCCACATCTTATTTTATCTCCAACTTTTATCTTATCAGGTGCAATGATATATCTTTTAACACCATCGTTATATACAACAAGAGCAATGCGGGCAGACCTGTTGGGGTCATATTCTATACTTGCAACCTTCCCCTCAATATCTAACCTGCCTTTGAAATCCACTATTCTATACAATCTTTTATGACCTCCGCCCCTATGTCTTATTGTAATACGGCCTTGATTATTTCGACCTCCAGTTTTTTTTATACCTACAGTCAGTTTCTTTTCAGCGCCTGTCCGCCGAGTAAGTTCGGAGAAATCAGGCAATACAGCGTGTCTTTGACCGGGGCTAAGGGGTTTTAATTTACGTAATGGCAATGATATCACCTTCCTTAAGAGTAACTATAGCTTTTTTATATCCTGAACGGTATCCTTCTATTCTGAATTTATATTTTTTCTTTTTTCTCGGCATGTTAACTATATTAACATCCTCTACTTTTACATTGTATATGGTTTCAATAGATTTCTTAATCTCTATCTTGTTTGATTTTTTATTCACTCTAAACATATACTTATTGTTTGCCAAAGCATCAGTTGATTTTTCTGTAATAATAGGAAATTTTACTATCTTCAAATGTTCAACCGCCATTTTGTTCTCCCAGATATTTCTTCACTATATTAAATATTCCACTTTCTATAATCAACCTGTCCGATTTAAGAACTTCATATGCATTGAGATGGTCTGAAAAATCGTAATCTACTAAATTTATATTCTTGATTGATTTTATTAAATTTTTGTTATCTTCATTGTTTTTACCAAGTATGAAAAGGATTTTTTCCTTGTCAAAACCTATCTTTTTTATAAATTCTGAAAACAGACGGGTCTTCGGCTGCTCAACCTTGCCTGTAAGAAAAAGTACTATTCTATCCTCTTTTATCTTGTCACGCAAAACCTCTTGTAGAGCCTTGGCTTTAACCTTTTGAGGCAGTTTACACATATATTCCTTAGGTTTGGGACCGAAAACAACTCCTCCATGCCTCCAGATAGGATTCCTGCTGGAACCTACCCGCGCCCGTCCTGTACCTTTCTGTCTCCATGGTTTTTTGCCTCCCCCTGACACTTCACTTCTTGTTTTAGTCGAGGCATTCCCATGCCTTTGATTTATAAGATACGCCTTGACATAGTAATAAATTACCGATTTGTTCAAAGGCTGACCTATAATATCCTCAGAAATAGATTCCTCAGAAACCAGCTGACCTTCCATGTTATATACAGGTATTTTTTTCATTTTCCAGACCCTGAATAAAAGTTATTTTTTTTAAACCTTCTTAATAATTACATAATTATTAGAATACCCTGGGACAGCACCTCTGATAAGCAGCAGATTTTCTTCTGGAATAATTTTAACTATCCGCAGATTCTGGACAGTAACTTTCTTATTACCCATATGTCCGCCCATTCTTCTCCCTTTGAACACTCGTGCAGCATCAGTACTGCCTATGGAACCAGGAGCCCTGTGAGACATAGAACCATGCGTAGCAGGACCACCAGCAAACTTATGTCTTTTCACAACACCCTGAAAACCTTTACCTATTGAACTACCGGTAACATCGACATAATCACCTTCTTTAAATATTTCAACCGTAAGTCTTTGACCCACGGAAAAACCTTCCAATTCTCTATCATTTTTGACTCTAAACTCTTTCAGTATTTTACATAAAGGAAGATTTTTTTTCTTCAGTTCGTTAAACTTAGGTTTGTTCATTTTTTTTTCAGGAACTTCTTCATAACCAAGTTGTAATGAAGAATAACCATTTTTCTCTATATTTTTAATATCCGTCACATAACACGGTCCTGTTTCAAGAACAACCACAGGAATAATTTTTCCAGTCTGGTCAAAAATATGGCTCATTCCCAATTTTTTCCCTATTAATCCTATACTCATTTTCTCCCTCAACCAAGTTTCATTTCAACTTCTACGCCTGAAGGCAAATTAAGTTTACTTAAAGAATCTACAGTTCTGGCTGTGGAATCCATAATATCTATCAGCCTTTTGTGAACCCTTATCTCAAATTGTTCCCTGCTTTTTTTATTTACATGCGGCGACCTTAAAACAGTATAGATTTCCCTTTTGGTAGGCAAGGGAACAGGTCCTACTATTTTTACTCCAGACCTTTTTGCAAGCTCCACTATTTCTTCTACAGATTTATCCAAAAGTCTGTTGTCAAAAGACTTAAGCTTAATACGTATTCTCTTGTTATTCATATGACCTTTTTCCTTACAGAACAGATTATTTATGTGTAAAGTATTTATTATACCACTTATTTTAGAATAATGCAAGCCTTTTTCATTTTTTTATTCTTAGTGATGGATGAAACCAAGATGGCACTATTCTATAATCTCGGTTACTGCTCCGGCACCAACAGTCTTACCTCCCTCCCTTA
>CAZYYF010000059.1:0-7114 GCA_964650875.1 uncultured bacterium | reverse complement strand
CCTGCCGAACCTCTCAAGATGCACCTGGTGGCAGATACCGTTGCCTGCCCTTGAATATACAATGCCATATTGCGCCGCAACTGTCTGGAGATACCTGTGGTCATCCGCATTTTCAAATCCTATCTGCACGGTATTATGGTCAACATAGCTTACGGAAATCTCTGTTGCCACCCGGGGTATGCCCATAGCCTCAAACTGCAGGTATGTCATAGTTCCTGTGGCATCCTGAGTAAGTGTCTGGTCTATCTTTATTCCTACTTCGCTACCCCGTTGAGGTTTTCCTTCAATTATATGGGCATTGAGAATCTTTTCTGTAAGAGTAAATCCCACCTGTATCCTCCTATCTGTTGTTTACAAAACTGTTCCATCTACTTTCTAACAAACGGTCGCTAATGGTTTCCATCACATACCTGGTAAATTCTTCACCTGTTACCCCATTTTCTCTCCCTGTGATTCTCACCTTTTTCTCATACTGCACGCAGATATCAAGTGCCATCTCAATCTTTCTGGAGTATTCAGCATACCCTGCATGGTTAAGTAACATTGCAGATGCCTTTATCATACTAGATGGGTCAGCATACCGGGTTCTTCCTTCCTCTACCATACGAGGAGCGCTTCCGTGGATGGCTTCAAACATCGCGTATTGTTTGCCTATGTTAGCACTTCCTGCGGTTCCTACTCCACCCTGTATCTGAGCCGCCTCGTCAGTAAGAATATCCCCATAAAGATTAGGCATTACGAGTACTTTAAACTGGCTGGCTCTTGAAGCATCTAAAAGTTTTGCTGTCATAATATCTATAAACCAGTTATCCCACATAATACCTGGATACTCTTTGGCTACACGCTCGGCAACATTTGGAAGGTTTCTAAATGTTGCCGAGCGTGTAGCCAAAGAGTATCCAGTTATCCCACATAATACCTGGATACTCTTTGGCTACACGCTCGGCAACATTTAGAAACCTTCCATCTGTTGTTTTTATGACATTTGCTTTCGTAACAACTGTTAGCCTATCAATACCATTTTTTTTCGCATATTCAAAAGCAAGTCTTATGATTCTTTCAGACCCCTGCTCAGTTGTCACGGTAAAATCAACTGATAGGTCGCTTCCAACATTAATTCCCTTGCTGCCCAGCACATAGGAACCTTCGGTGTTTTCCCTGAAAAACATCCAGTCTATATTTTTATCAGGCACTTTTACCGGCCGGACATTAGCGAACAGGTCAAGTTCACGACGCATAGCAACATTTGCGCTTTCTATGTTGGGCCAGGGATCCCCTTTTTTAGGTGTAGTCGTAGGACCTTTTAATATCAGGTGGCACTTTTTGATTTCATCAAGGACTTCTTCAGGAATTGCCCTGTTAACCTTTACCCTGTTGTCTATCGTAAGTCCCTCTATCTTGCGCAGTTCTACATTTCCTTTATCAATCTCTCCTTTGAGAAGAAACTCAAGTATCTTCTGCGCCTGTCCGCAGATATAAGGACCTATACCATCACCCCCAACAATCCCTATTATTAAGGGTTTAATCGTAGAGTAGTCTATCCATCCTTCAGACTCTTTCATCTTTTGAATCCTTAAAAGCTGATCTTCTAACAACTGCCCAAAATGTTTTTTGGCTTTTTCAATATCCATAGCAAGGGCTTCTGTTATTTCCATACGATAATCTCCTATGTCCGCAATCGCAAATGTGTCAATCTTTTTCTTTTTTCGTAGAATAAATAACCTCAGAAATAGTTGTTTTCCCTTCAATGACCTTTGCTATACCATCTTCTCTGAGGGTTTTCATACCGGCTTGCCGGGCTAATTCTTTTATGAGTTGCATCTCAGGGTTTTTCATAATACTCCTACGTATTTCTTCGTTTGTCACCATAAGTTCAAAAATGCCTGTCCTGCTACTAAACCCTGTGCCATTACATAAGTGGCATCCCTTGCCTCTGTAAAACCTGTGGTTTTTATCAACAAGGGAAGCATCCATCTCCTTTATTTCCTCTGTAAGCGGATGGTATTCTTCCTTACAGTTTGGGCATATGCTTCTCACAAGCCTCTGGTTGAGAACTCCTATAAGACAGGAAGATATAAGGTATGGTTCAACTCCCATATCTACCAACCGTATGACAGCTCCCGGGGCGGTATTGGTATGCAGGGTGGAGAAAACAAGCTGGCCTGTCTGCGCTGCCCGAAAAGCAATCTCCGCAGTTTCAAGGTCCCTTATTTCTCCTATCATCACCACATCGGGGTCCTGCCTGAGAATGGAACGTAAAGCTATGCCAAAGGTTAAACCAGCTTTTGGAGATATCTGTGTTTGATCAACCTTCTCAAGGTGATATTCCACAGGGTCTTCCACTGTCATAATCTTCTGGTGTTCCTTATCCAGTTCGTTAAGAGAAGAGTACAAAACTGTAGTTTTGCCGCTACCTGTAGGACCTGTAACAAGCAGAATACCGTATGGCTCTTCCAGAAGCATCCGCCATCTATGAAGCGTATGAGGTAAAAATCCCAGATGTTCCAATCCAGAAACGATATTTCTTTTATCAAGCACCCGCATTGCAACCATCTCGCCGAATATTGTAGGATAAGTTGAAACACGTAGGTCAACATCTCTTCCTGTAAGTTTGATCTTGAAATATCCGTCCTGGGGAATACGTTTTTCTGCAATATCTAACATCGAAAGAACCTTGATATGCGATACAATAGATGAATAGAGTTCTAAAGGCGGAGGTGGAAATTCATACAGAAGCCCATTTATCCTATATCTAAGTTTTATTCCATCTTCTTCTATCTCTATATGTACATCAGTTGCTTTGACCTCTATCGCCTTTGTTATGATATCTTCAACCGCTTGCACAGCTGATGCATCACTTATCTGGGTTATTCCTGAAGACTTTAAAACCTGCGTATCCACTCCTTTTTTTACCACAGGGGTAATAATATCAAGGTTACCGTGAGAGAAATACTTTTCAATGGCATCTTTTACATCGTTATCTTTTGCAAGCCGCGGTTCTATTGTAAGACCAGTGATTTTCTCCAGTTCCGCCAAAACTTCCCGGTCTGTTGGGTCAACCATTCCGCAAATAAGTTTATTTCCTCCTTTATATACAGGAACCACCCGATACCTGCGGCATGTAAATTCAGGGAGAGAAACCGCTATCTCGCGGTCAATATCTATCTGAGAAAGGTTTACACCAGCAACCTTAAGTTCTTTAAGAACAAATTCATACCACTGCTCAAAAGTCAGTAGCCCAAATTTTATTACTAAGTATCCAAAGGGCGCCCCTGTTTTTCTCTTCTCATCAACTACTATATCCAGTTGCTCTTTTTTAAGGTTTGCTTTCTGTATAAGAAGATCTATAATTTCTGGTTTCACTTACCCTCTCCTTGTCACCCCGGGTTCTGCCAACTTTGGTTATGCTTTTGCAATCGCAGGTATTTTTACCAGTTACCTATGTCATCAGATGTCCAGATTTTTCTGTCTGGACCGGCAGAAATCAGAAGATAAGGTACGTTTGACTTCTCTGTCTGCGGGTATCCGTAGTAGATAGGTGTACTCCATGCGTCTACGATATTTGTCTGTTGGTCAAGGTCTTTTTCCTTAAACCTCATATAGGGGCCTTTCCACAGGTTGCTTTCAACAGGCCCCTGCAATAATTCCACAAGAAACTTTGTTTCTGTGCCTGAATACCAAGGGTAGTCTCCAAAATCAGTGGTATACATAGAGAGCGCTGCTTCTATGGAACTTATTATGGTCTGTGTTCTAACAACCAGAGACCTTTTTCTTGCTTTGTTGTAAACAGGAATCACAGCCGCCGTAAGCAAGGATATGATAGCGAGAACAACAACTATTTCCACCATAGTAATACCTTTTTTACGCATGTGTTTACCTGCTAAATTTCCACCTTGTTCCGTATGGTGTGTCTTCAAGCAGTATTCCTTTTTTACATAAAATCTCTCTGATATTGTCTGCTGTTTTGAAATCTTTGTTGTTTCTTGCCTTCTCTCTTGCCTGTATCAAACAGGCGAGATGCTGGGGAATTTGTTGGCTTTCTTTTTCAAGGACCACAAGAACGGAATCAATCTCTTCAATAAATTCTTTCACCTGACAGGCATTGTTTTTACCCATACTCCCAGAAGATATTAGGATGTTGATATCTTTTATAAACCTAAAAACCGCACCCATAGCACCAGATATGTTAAGGTCATCATCAAGTGCTTTTCTGAATTCTTCTCTCGTGGACTGGATAGATTCTTTTATAGTTTTATTGTCTATCTCTGTTGTGCAAAAGTCAAGTGACTGGTAAAACGCATTGTAGTTTCTTACTGTGTTTTCCGCCTGCTTCAATGAGGCTTCTGTGAAATTGAGAGGGTCTCTGTAGTGGCTTGAAATAAGCAGATACCTCACGGCAACAGGGTTGTAGCCCTTTTCAATGAGTGCGCGTAGGGTATAAAAATTGCCCTTGGATTTGGACATCTTTTCGTTATTGACAAGAAGGTGAGAACAGTGAAGCCAGTAGTTTACGAATTTTCTGCCTGTTGCCGCTTCACTCTGGGCTATCTCGTTTTCGTGATGAGGAAAGATGTTATCTTCTCCGCCGGTATGGATATCAAAACTTTCTCCAAGATATTTCATACTCATAGCCGAACATTCAATGTGCCACCCTGGTCTGCCTCTTCCCAGGTCAGTATCCCAGTAGACACCTGTGGATTCCTTTTTCCATAAGGCGAAGTCCTTTGCGTCTTCCTTTGTGTATTCGTCTACATTAACCCTTGCCCCAGACCTTACTTGCTCAAGGTTTATACCGGCAAGCCTGCCGTATGACGGGAATTTTGAGATGCTGAAATATATGTCTCCATCTTTTTCGTAGGCATATCCTTTATCAATAAGGGTTTTAATAAGAGATACCATTTCCTGTATGTGCTCGGTTGCCCGCGGCATATAGTCAGGTTTTTTTAGCCTCAAGGCTTCCATATCTGCCTTGAAGGCATCAATGTATCTGTTGGTATACTGCTGTAAATCAACACCTTCTTTTTGACAACCGGCAATTGTTTTATCATCTACATCTGTAATGTTCATTACCCTTGTAACCTTGTAGCCTCTGTATTCAAGGTACCTGTGTAAAAGGTCTTCAAACACATATGCTCTGAAATTCCCTATATGCGCGAGATCGTAGACAGTTGGTCCGCAGGTATAAATGCCCACGAGGTTGTCCTTCAAGGGTTTAAACTCTTCTTTTGTCCGTGTAAGGGTATTGTAAAATATTATCAATTTATTTCTCCTACGGCTATTTTTCTCTCTTTTATGATACCATATACCAACAAATAACCACAATAGGTTTCAGAAAAAAAATCTTGAGGGTATAATCTTGGGATGGGAAAAACTGGCTATGATGTTATTGTTGTTGGTGCAGGTCATGCGGGTATAGAAGCTGCGATGGCATCAGCAAAGATGGGCATGTCTGTTTTGCTGGTTACTTTTAGTAAAGAAAGGATAGGCTGCCTTTCTTGCAACCCTGCTGTAGGAGGTGTCGGAAAAGGGCAGTTGGTGAAAGAGATTGACGCTCTGGGGGGTGAAATAGGCAAAGCAGCAGATACCTGCGCTATACAGTTCAAGGTGCTTAACAGGTCAAAAGGTTATGCGGTATGGTCTTCAAGGGCACAGGTGGATAGCGAAAAATATGCTGGTTACATGCAGGATATAGTAAAAAACCAGCCTGGTATAGATATAGTTGAAGGAGAGGTTATATCTATTGTAGTTGAAAATCACAAGGCGCAGGGGATAGAGATAGAAGGAGGGGTCACGTACCGAGGGAAAACCGTTGTACTGGCGCCCGGGACCTTTCTAAACGGCACCATACATATCGGCATGGAACATTTCCCAGCAGGCAGACTTGAAGACAGAAAAGCTAGTCAACGGTTGTCTGAACAGTTAAAAAACCTTGGGTTTCCCATCTTGAGGTTTAAGACAGGCACCTGCGCCCGTTTAGATGGCAAAACAATCAACTTCAGTAACCTTCTTGCGCAGTATGGAGACCAACCACCTTTGCCTTTTTCTCTTTCAACAGAAAGTATAAACATACAACAGATACCCTGTTATGTCACATATACCAATCACAAAACACATAAGATTATCAGGGAAAACCTTAACCGTTCACCTCTTTTTTCCGGTATCATCAAAGGCACAGGTGTAAGATACTGTCCTTCTATTGAAGACAAGGTTGTAAAATTTCCACACCATGAGCGCCACCATGTGTTTCTTGAACCCGAAGGAAGCCAGACTACTATCTATTACCCCAACGGTATCTCCACAAGTTTACCAAAAGAGGTCCAGGACGAATTTATAAGAACAATAGAAGGACTGGAAAATGTTTCTATTAAAAGGTACGGTTATGGTATAGAACATGATGTGGTTGAACCAACCCAGATATATCCGACAACTGAGACCAAAAGAATAAAAAATCTCTTTTTTGCAGGGCAGATAAATGGGACCACAGGCTATGAAGAAGCCGCCGCCCAGGGTTTGTTGGCGGGGATAAACGCCTGCCTTAAACTAAAGGGACAAGATCCTTTTGTGCTTGATAGAACAACAAGTTATATCGGAGTACTTATGGATGACCTTACGGTGAAAGGGACCTCTGAACCTTACCGTATGTTTACCTCCCGGGTTGAATACCGGCTTACCCTCAGAGAAGATAACGTAGATTTAAGATTGAGAGAAACAGGATATAAACTCGGTCTGGTAAATATAGACGAATGGGAAAAAACGAGGGTTAAAAAAGAAAAACTGGCAGAGATTATCTCTGAATTGAAAAAACACAAGATGGTAGTCAACGAAAAACCGACAAGTTATTTTGAATGGTTGCGCAGACCCGAAAGTTCCATAAAACAACTGGTACTGACCCATATATATACAGAAGATGTTCTTCAGGAGGCAGAGATTGAGGCAAAATACGCCCCATATATTGAAAGGATGTTATCTGAGATAAAAGAGTTCAGAGACATTGAAAAGATAAAAATACCTTCAGATATCAACTATAACAACATTCCAGGACTTTCGCTGGAAATACGAGAGAAACTAACTCGGTTTATGCCGATGACCCTCGGACAGGCAGGAAGAATATCAG
>CAZYYF010000058.1:0-7123 GCA_964650875.1 uncultured bacterium | reverse complement strand
TTACCATCAAAAATAATACATATATAAGGTCCATCATGCAGAAGGTTATGAGAAACCTTGTTGCCTATCCCAGATATAGAAATTCCCATACCTCCCCCGCCTCCAAAACTAAACCTGTTAAACCTGTGGATATGGTTGTTTTCAATCACATTCCCACATGGAATAAGTTTAGCATCACCTTTGAGCCTGTCCCATCCTTCTCCCTTCAGAAAAATACCCCCTTCTCCAGTATCGTATATATCACAGCCTATAATATGGTTGTTCCATCCTCCTTCAACGAGAATGCCCAGGTCACCTGTATTTCTTATAGTACAACCTGCCACAAGGTTGTTTTTGCACCCTTTCATTTCCACCGCATTTCTCCAGGTGCCTTCAAGTGTAAGGTCCAAAAGAACTGTATGGGAGTTCTTTACCATTTCAATCAGAGAAGTTTTCAACGTAGAAACAATGATTTCACTTCCTTCTATCTTGCCAGGTGGATAAAAATAAAGCCTGCCAGTGTCTCTATCAATATAAAACTCACCCGGCGCAGAAAGTTCACTAAAAATATTATAAAAATAGTACGGAGCATCATCCCTTACCGGCATATTATAGGCCGGATATGTCGGATGGTGTCTTTTATCCTGCGCAAGATGCACAATTTTATTTTCTACATCAATTGAGGTGACCTTTGTGTGTATCCTGTCCCATTCCCATAGAAAATAGCCCACTGCCCATATGTCTTTTTCTTCTTTCCATCTTGCTGCTCTATCAAAATCATATCTGAAACGTCCTTTATGAACCGGCCGGTTGTTAATTTTAGTGTCTCCTTCAGGCTCTATCAAAGAAGTCCTTGCCCATCCATCTTTGGGCCAACGGGCAAGATGCATGGGTTGACTGTTATAAAAAAGCTCCATTGCACTCGGTTGCAACGCGCCACCAGAATGCCCCCTGTTGAACAACTGCCCATAATCTTCTATCCCTGCTGCTTTTAGGTCTGCTACCCAGATCTTACCCCTTGCCTCTTCAGGTAATAGTTTGATAATATCCGGCTCCGATACAAGACTAAAGTTGGTAACCTGTTTGCCTCCAATCAACCTGACTTCTTCCCCAGGATAACCTCTATACACAACAGGACAACCTTCTATGCCTGAATCTTCCTGCCCAAAAATAATACCTTCTCCAACAAAATACCTGCCTGCTCTTATGTAAACTGTAATTCCTCCTTTGGGCATACCTCTTTCATTCTTTATCCTGCAAATCTCCTGCTGCGCCCGTTGTATCGTGGCAAATGGTTTGTCTTTTGTCCCGGCATTAGCGTCATTACCTGATAACGAAACATATAAGTGGTATTTCGGACTGTTGACTATTGCCGTAAGTTTTTCCTCCATACTTTTTTCTGCCTGTCGATCAACCAAACCCTCTATGGCTTCCAACCGCTTAATAATCTCTACACGAAAACCTTCATGAGGAAAATTAGAAGTATCCTGTTGTCTCAAAAGTGTCTCATATATCTTCCGTGCACGGCTGTATTGCCTTTCCATCCTGTATGTATCTCCTTCATAAAGCCTTGATATTAAACAATGGTACTCTAGTCCACCAACAACACTCTGGATGTCCTGATAAACACTCCGCGCCTGCCGATACTGCTTTTCTTGAATATATAACTCTGCCTGTCTGAATAAACCGTATATGCGGTAAAACGGTTCAAGGCCTGAAATGGAAAAAAACTCTTTGTATGTTCTATGGGCATTCCTGTAATCCTTCTCCAACTGGTAAAGCCGCGCAATATTAAGTAGAGCAAACTCCTTTAAATAATCACTGTTTGCTACTGACAGGTTCTTTATTACCTCGTATTGCCTGCGGGATTCTCTGTTGTTTCCCTGCTGTTCAAGGGTATCTGATAAAGAAAGACGGTTTCCTATTTTCTCCATTGTCCTGGCTGTCTTCATTGCCCGTCGCGTTTCTTCTATCCTTGAAGTAATAACCTTCCTTTCATCATCGGTTTCAGCAAGGTTTAAAGCCTTCTTAAAAGCATCAAGAGATTCATCGTAGTAACCTAATGAAAACTTTAATCTTCCTCTCGCTTCATTCCTTGCGCATTCAGGATTCTTCCATTGTTTCATTTTTATATGGATTATTGAAGGATAGTCAAAATATGCCCCCGTATTACTTGCCAGTACGACTATTGCGGCATCTACAGGTTTTTTCCCAGGTGTAACCTTGTCTTTATCACCATTTTCTACAGGGATTTTCACCGTACCTGTAAAAAGCTTCCATTCTGGAGTCGCAATACCAGAAAATCCTGTCATGGTACCGGTATACCGTAGCCTGCCTTCATCACGAGAATAGGTGTACAGCAGACAGGAAACCTGTTGACCATCAGGGTCCTTAGCATAGAAACTTATCTCAAGTTCATCTCCTCCTGAGACTTCTTCCTGACTACTCATCAGATGCCCCCTGACAAACGCATAAGAGGTCCCCTTGTACGCACCTGCATCTTTAATCGTTCTATACTCTTTTTTTACATTCGGAGGGGTCCCCATGTTTAATTCCCAGCCCCTCGGAAAATAATCAGGAGTCGTAAAAGACCACCCCAAATGAATACATAAGGACACTGAAAACAACAAGACCTTTTCTATTAATTTATTCATAGTTTTTGCCTCCTCAATATGCCAGCTCGACACAATCTGGGCAATCCCCTGACAACGATAAAAAAACCAACATAGTACCCGCTCACTACCCAACAGGTCACATTTAGTTTCTATCCCCTATTGTATCTCTTTACTATATACCTGTCAACTTTTTCACTGCCTTCTCATATGGTATAATTGGTAATATATGGATAATCTTACTCCTATGCTAAAACAGTATCACAAAATAAAGCAGCAATACCCTGACTACATACTCTTCTTCAGGTTAGGCGACTTTTATGAGATGTTTTACGAAGACGCCAAAGTGGCTTCTAAGGTACTTGACTTGGTTTTGACTGCCAGAGCCGCCGGAAAAGCCGGAAAAGCACCTATGTGTGGTATCCCATACCATGCCGCAGATTCATACATTGCAAAGATTATCAAGGCAGGATATAAGGTTGCCATCTGCGAACAGATAGAAGACCCTTCAGAAGCAAAGGGTATTGTAAAAAGGGATATTGTACGGCTCATTACAACAGGCACTTTTATAGATGACAAAACCACAGACACACGATATATCTTATCAGTATATCCTGCCAAAAAAGCCGTAGGCATTTCATTCATAGATTCTGAAGGTAGTAACATCCAGACAGGTGAACTTTCAGATATATACAAGGTTATTGAAATAGTCGCCAGGATGGCTGTTTATGAATGTATATTCCCTTCGGAAAGTAAACAGATAATAGATGAACTTTTCACCGGACCTTTTTTCTCTTCCAAAAAGATATCCCTGACTGAATGTGAAGACTGGCTTTTCAACCTGGATATCGCCAGAAAAAACCTCTGTGAGCATTTTAAGACCCAGAATCTATCAGGTTTCGGTATAGAGGATATGCCGCTGGCTATAAGAAGCGCCGGGGGTCTTCTGGAATACCTCAAAAGAATAAATAAGACACCACTCAACCACATAAACAGGCTTTCATTGTATTCCGACAGCAACCATCTTTATATCTCGCCAGCAGCCATATATGGCCTGGAACTGGACAAACTCGTTGACATCCTGGATAAGACAGCCACCCCTATGGGTAAAAGAACCCTCAAATATTGGATATACCACCCCTCTATTAACCTGCAGGAGATAAACAACAGGCAGGAAGCGATAAAAACGGTTCTTGAAAATGAGCATCTCAAAAAAGGCCTTTCTGAAGAACTGCAGGATATAAGCGATGTAGAAAAAGCCCTTTCAAGAATAAGTTGCGGGTACAGTGGTACTGTTAAGGATATCCTGGCGGTAAAAAACCTGCTTTCAAAAATACCTGCCTTAAAAGAAACCTTAAAAGATATCTCTACAAACAACCCTCTGTTGAGTCTAAATGATATACCTGCACTCAGGGAATTTCTTGACGCAACTGTAAATCCAGAGATATCTCCTTCCTCTTATGAAGGCAGGTTTGTTAAACCAGGATATGACAGCCAACTTGATGAACTGAGAAACATCAGGGACAATGTAAAAGAGTGGATGAGAAACCTCCAGAAAGAAGAAATCAAAAGAACAGGTATCAACTCGTTGAAAATAGGATATAACAGGGTTTTCGGATATTATATAGAGGTTACAAAAACACACCTTTCTATGGTACCAGAAAACTACATCAGAAAGCAGACACTTGTGAACGGCGAAAGGTTTATAACACCCCAGCTTAAGGAGTTTGAAGACAAGATACTGACTGCAGAAGAAAAAATACTGGCGATAGAAAACAGTGTCATAGAAAAAGTTAAACAGGAAATACTGAATAATGCTAAGGTCCTCTACTCAATAACATGTTTAGTGGGAATCATAGATGCATTGTATTCTCTTGCGTGTGTATCAGCAGAAAATAACTATGTAAGACCTGAGGTTGACGACAGTTTTGAGATCATTATCAAAAACGGCAGACATCCTGTGGTGGAAAAGCTCATTGATGATTTTTTCGTACCCAACGACACCTTTCTTGACAATAAAGAAAACCATTTTTTAATCATCACAGGACCAAACATGGCAGGAAAATCCACATACATAAGGCAGGTAGCAATAATCGTTATTATGGCTCAAATCGGAAGCTTTGTTCCTGCACAGACAGTAAAAATCGGGCTTGTGGATAAAATTTTCACACGGATAGGGGCCCATGATGAAATAAGTCAAGGACAAAGCACTTTTATGGTGGAAATGACGGAAACTGCTAATATTGTGAACAATCTTTCAAAAAGAAGTCTGCTCATACTGGATGAAATCGGAAGAGGTACAAGTACTTATGACGGGTTTTCCCTTGCATGGGCAATTGCCGAGTATATCGCAAAAACCCGCACAAGGACACTTTTCGCCACGCATTTTCATGAACTTACCGCTCTGGCGCAAAAAAACTCCGGAGTGAAAAATTACAATGTAGCCGTAAGTGAAAGTGGTAGCGGCGTAGTATTTTTGCACAAGATAATGCCTGGTGGTACGGATGAAAGTTATGGGATTTATGTCGCTCAGCTTGCAGGCATCCCAGAAAATATTATCCACAGGGCTAACGATATCCTTGAAAAACTGGAACTACAGGGTAGTCTTCAGGAGAAACTGGTAGGGGAACTCCATGTTGAAGAACCTTCTTTATTTCAAAAGGAAGAAAAATCTCCCTATAAGGGACTAAAGGAAGAGATAGAAAATATGAGAGGTATGAAAGAGAAGATTTTATCCATAGATATAGAAAACACACCGCCAATAGAAGTTAGCATAAAACTACAAAAAATACAGGAAGAACTGAAAAATGGGAAAGATTAATACCTTACCAGACAGGCTGATAGGAAAGATAGCGGCAGGAGAAGTAGTTGAACGACCTGCCTGTGTTGTAAAAGAATGCATTGAAAATTCCATAGACGCAAATGCAGAAAACATCATAGTGGAAATACAGAAAGCCGGAAAGGTACTTATCTCAGTAAGAGATGATGGGGAAGGAATAGAACCTGATGACATAGAAAAACTGTTTCGCAGGCATACAACAAGCAAGATAAGAGAGATAGATGACCTTTACAACATAAACTCTCTCGGTTTCAGGGGAGAAGCCCTTTACAGCATCGGTTGTGTTGCTGATGTCATATTGAAAAGCAGGTATAAAAATGGTAGCCAAACCGGCAGAGAGATACATGTAAGAGGAGGAGAAAGGATCGGATTAAAAGACACAGGTCATCCGAGCGGAACAACGGTTGAAATACGAGAGCTTTTTTTCAACACGCCTGCACGAAAGAAATTCTTGAAAACAGATACAACGGAGTTCAGACAGATACTCAACATTTTTATTCCATACTGTCTGATATTTTCGGATAAGCGGTTCTCTCTCATCCACAACAGGAAAAATATCATCAGTTATAACCCATCTCCAGATAGCCTTACAAGAATCTGCGAAGTCCTTAATATCGAGAAAAAAAATATTATTTATGGCGCAAGAGAGTTTAGAGATGAAAGATTTTCTGCTAAACTTTTTCTGGGCGATATAAACCTTCAAAGAACCAGAAAACACCAGCAGTTCATATTTGTAAATAACCGCCCTGTTTACAACCAGACACTCTCATATGTTATTAATCAGCTCTATCGCACGATATTCCCGAGAGACATTTATCCTGTCTTTATAGCGTTTATAAATCTTCCTTCTGAGGATGTAGATGTTAATATCCATCCTTCCAAGCGAGAGGTAAAACTAAAAAACGATACTGCCATATCAGCCGCCTTATCTTCTTTCTGTCATGAACTTCTTACTGGAAAAGGAAAAGCCTTTGAGATCAAACGAGAAGTACTTTATTTCCCGAAAAGAACCACAGAAGGTTTTGGAGGGAAAAAACTCGTATCAGAAAATATACAACAGCCGGATATCTTCGATAGCAAAATACAGTATGAAGAAAAAAAAGAAGATATTATTGCTCCACGTAGCATAAAAGAAAAACTTAAAGAGGCGTCATATATCGGAAGATATAAAGATAAATATCTCTTTTTTGAAGTCGGAGATACACTTTTAGTAATGGACCAACACGCCGCACATGAAAGAATAAACTATGAAAAACTCAAAAAGCAGTTTGAATCCGGAAAGGTGACAATACAACAGTTTCTTTCTCCAATAATTCTGAAACTTTCTCCTGAAGAAATCTCTGTATGGGAAGAAGGTAAAAACAAAATGGAAGAAATTGGGTTTTTAACGACTCGCTGGGATGCTGGCTCCATAGCCCTTCACGGTTGTCCACAGATTATGAGAAATCCTGAATTGGCTGTTAGAAGTATCCTTTCTGAAAAACACATAAGTATGGCTGACAAGGAAAAACTTGCAAGGAAGGCATGCAGGGGCTCTGTTATGGCAGGCGAAAGGATAAAGCCAGAACAGGCGGTTTCCATAAAGGAAGAACTGCTTATGTGCGAGGTTCCGTTTGTATGTCCCCATGGCAGACCTACTGTGGTGGAGTTTTCAGAAAGTTTTTTTGACCGCCAGTTCCTCAGATAAATATTC
>CAZYYF010000057.1:0-7214 GCA_964650875.1 uncultured bacterium | reverse complement strand
GGATGGCTAATGGGTCTTTAATCTCTCTTTCAGCAAAAGGAAGGCTCACAATCAGAGGCCACGGGGCATCAAATCCGGACATATCATTGATTTGAATCGGAAAATTTCCTGCATGAACTGTCTGAAGGCTAAAAAAAATAAAGAAAAACAATACCAGTGCTTTTTTCATCTGAACATCCCCCTTTGTTGTAAGTATTCAGTCAACTATCTGTTATTGCCACATGATTTTCTTACAGTTTTTGCCAAGTGAAAATGTTACAACTATACTTTTTGTCACCACTAAATTTTGTAATGTATTATCTTCAAAAAGTCAAAACTCCTTTTGGTGGTACATCATAGCACCTGTAAAAATAACTTTTTGACATTGAGAAAATAAAGTTCTAAAATAATAGGTATGGAGATGAAAAAACTTCTGGCGATAGACCTTGGAGCTGAAAGTGGTAGAGGAGTTATAGGTGAGTTTAAGGGAAACAAGATCACTATAAAAGAGATCCATAGATTTCCTTCTCACAACACCAGTCTATGTTCCCATATCTACTGGGATGTTCTGGCGATTTTTGCTGAGATAAAAAAAATTATTTCTCTGGCGAAACAAGAGGGGAATATAGAAGGTATAGGTATCACAACATGGGGAGTAGATTTTGGACTTTTTGGAGATAATGGACTTCTTCTCTCTAATCCCTTTCATTACAGAGACAGTCGTACACAGGGAATTCCAGAAGAGGTATTTGGCATAGTTTCCAGAGATAGGATTTACGAGAAAACTGGAGCACAGTGTATTCCTATTGCATCTCTTTTTCAACTATATGCGACTAAAAAAGAGTTTCCTTATCTTCTGGATGATGTGAAGAAACTTCTTTTTATGCCTGACTTATTCAATTTTTTTCTCACAGGAGAACAGCTTTCAGAGTATACCATAGCAAGCACTTCTGCAATGTATAACTCTAATGGACACGGACAAACAAGGGCACCGAGGGGAAACTGGAATTATGATATTGTGGGAGAACTCGGATTACCTGGACATGCTCTGACAGAAGTAATATCTCCTGGGACCCTCATCTCTAATGTATTACCTGACATAAGACAAGAAACAGGTTGTGGAGAGATTCCCGTTTATGCGGTCTGCTGTCATGATACTGCTTCTGCTGTGGTTGGTATCCCTGCTGGGGAAAATCTTTGGGCGTATATATCCTCTGGAACATGGTCACTTCTTGGAATTGAAATAGAAAATCCTATTATTAATGAAAAAAGCTTCAGGTACAATTTCTCAAATGAAGGAGGCTATGCAGGTAGCATAAGGTTTTTAAAAAATATTATGGGACTCTGGATATGGCAGGAATGCAGAAGGCAGTGGTTCAAAGAAGGCAAAGATTATTCATACCTCGAGATGACAGAGATGGCTGACAGGGCAAAGCCATTCAGTGCTTTCATAGATGTTAACCGGGACGAGTTTTTATTTCCAGGCAACATGGTGAATAAGATACAGTCTTACTGCAAAAAAACAGGCCAGAATATTCCCGAAGGTATAGATTCTATTACCAGAGTAATACTTGAAAGTCTCGCGATGGAATATAAGTATACCTTTGAAAAACTTGAAGATACTATACACAACAGAATAGAAACAGTCCATATTGTTGGAGGAGGTTCTCAGAATAGACTTCTGTCGCAGTTTGCGTCTTCTGCAACAAAAAAAACTGTTATAACCGGTCCTGTAGAAGCGACTTCAGCAGGTAATCTGCTTGTCCAGCTTATAGCGAAACAAGAGGTTGCCGACCTCTCACAAGCCAGAGCTGTCATAAAAAGTTCTTTCCCTCTTTTTGTCTACCAACCTAAAGAAACCTCTATTTGGGACCAACATTACGAAACATATAAGAAATTAAAAAATGTCAGCGAAGAATTTTGATTATCTAAATGAACCTTTGAGAAGTTATATTAACAGCCTCTCTGCTGAAACTCCATGCCCGGGAGGCGGCAGTGCCGCTGCTTGTGTTGCTGCTTTAAGTTGTGCCTTAATAGGCATGGTTATTAGATATACATGTGGGAGAGAAAAATACCAACTTTATGAAGAACAACTTACTCGCATCAGGATAGAAAACGATGAAATTCTGCAAAAACTTTCAGAATATATTGAACAAGACAGCAGTCTCTATGAACATATCAGAAAATATACAAAAGAAAATCTTTCCCTCGCAGAAAAATACCTTAAGAAATCAGTGCAGATGCATCTTGATATCTGCAGGATAACATTGAGACTTACTGGTTTTGCAGAGTTTCTCTTTTGTAATGGCAATAAAAACCTTCTTTCAGATACAGCCATATCCGCAGAGTTTGCTTTGTCTGCATGTAAGGCTGCAAAAATCAATATTCTTATAAATCTTATGTCTATTATGGATAAAGAATTCTGCCATGATATCTTATCCGAAATAGAAAGTATGGAAAAGGATATAGAGAACAAAAGCCAGAGGGTTTATATAGAAAGCGTCAAACGGCTCAGAACTAAAAGTAAATAGTATAATGGAAACAAAAATTATAGACGGCAAGGCTATTGCCAAAAACATCATATCAGAGGTTGTACGGGAAATAAAATTATTGAAGGTAAAGGGTATCAAACCTAAACTGGTTACTATTCAGGTTGGGGAAAATTCTGCCAGTTCGGTATATGTAAATCAGCAGAAGAAAAGCTGCAAAAAGGTTGACATCAATTATGAATTGAAGACGTTTGCAACAGATATAACAGAAATAGACCTGATTGAAGAAATCGATAGACTTAATCGTCAGCAGGATGTGACAGGTGTCATATTGCAGATGCCTGTGCCAAAAACAATAGATGGAAGAAAGATTCAGGCTTCTATTGCGCCTGAAAAGGATGTTGAGGGAGTAAATCCTACCAATATGGGTTGGCTTTTGTACGGAAGTCCTCTCCTTGCTCCATGTACTGCCCTTGCTGTCAAGGAAATTATAGACTCCACAGGCATTGCACTTTACGGTAAACAAGCCGTTGTTGTGGGACATAGTGATATCGTTGGTAAACCTGTTGCTCTCCTGCTTCTGAATGAATTCGCCACGGTATCAGTTTGTCATATAGCAACAACTCAGGCAGGCATGCTTGAACAATATGTGAGGATAGCAGATATTTTAGTTGTTGCCGTTGGTAAGCCAAATGTCGTTGCAGGTGAATGGGTAAAACAAGGAGCGGTTGTTGTTGATGTAGGTATCAATAGGGTAGATGATAAAATTGTGGGGGATGTTACATCTGAAAAAGCCATAGGAAGAGCCTCTTTCATTACTCCTGTTCCTGGCGGAGTAGGACCTGTAACTACCGCTATCTTGCTTAAGAACGTTATAAAGGCGGCAAAGTGGACGGAAAAACAGCAGTAGACTATACAAAGTACAAACTGAAACCTGACAATGAAATTAAAAAATTGCTTGTGGGGTTTTTATCTTGCGGATTGCTTATCTGCGAAAAATGTTACAAAGAGTTTAATACTGATTCTGAACCAGAATATGACTGGTTATCCAGTATTTTTGAAGAAGCAGGTATAAAAGTTTCCGTGTGTATTTCTATCCCTTTTCTTTGCAACAACCATCTTACCGATAAAATTCTTGCCGACATTGATTCCACTGAACCTATGGCTGTGGTGGCATGTGGTATTGGTATACAGTTTGTTGCAGGTAAACTTAATGGAAGAAAAGTTTTTGCTCTTGCAGATACTATTTCCGAAAGTGGGAATGCTACAAGTATTGTTGGCTATCATGGTGTCGCTCTTGGAGGAGAAAAATGCGCTGCCTGTGGACAGTGCTATTTGGAAATAACAGGTGGTATATGCCCTGTGGTTAACTGTGCGAAAAGCCTGGTAAATGGGCCTTGCGGAGGAGCTGATAAAAACGGAAAGTGTGAGGTCAATCATGAGAAAAACTGCGTGTGGATTGAGATATTCGAAAGGCTTAAACAGCAAAAAGGACAGATTCTTAATACAATAGAAATAAGAAATTACAATATTTTCTTACCCGACAGGCAAAAAGAGATATCCTGCTTAAATCAAACCAGAAGAAACGAAGGTTTTTACGGCGGTATATATCCTGAAGATAAAAAAGATACTTCTATTATTCCTATAAAGAATTTTCCTCCTCCTGAAAGGCTTTATATCTTTCTTTCGCAACATGCCGGCCTTCTTGCAAGAGCGGTTGTCAAAGTAGGTGAAAAGGTAAGGCGCGGACAAAAAATAGCAGAGAGAGCAGGTTTTATTTCTGCTTGCATACATTCAGCCATAAGTGGAAAGGTGTTATCTTTTGAAGAAAAAATCCATCCTGTATCAGGTCAATTATCTCCAGCGGTAATAATAGAAAACGATGGATTAGATATGTGGGACAGTTGTCTGCATCCGCTTGAAAGATGGGAATCTCTTGCGAATGACGAAATACTTAGATTTTTAAGGGTTTGTGGTTTGGTCGGATTAGGTGGGGCAATGTTTCCTACAGATGTGAAGTTATGTCCACCTAAAAAAGTGGATGCTCTTCTTATAAATGGGTGTGAGTGCGAGCCTTATCTTACTGGAGATAACCGTCTGATGATAGAGCATGCTAAAGAAATTCTTAAAGGGATTAAGGTAGCACAGAAATTATTGTGTGTAAAAAACATCTTTTTTTGTGTTGAAGACAATAAGAAAGATGCCATTGAATCTATTAGCGCACTGAAAGAGATTTACCCGGGTTTAAATATCATCAAACTTAAAACTAAATATCCCCAGGGTGCTGAAAGAATGCTCGTAAAGAAGGTTTTACAAAGAGAGGTTCCCGAAGAAGGCCTGCCGTTTGATGTGGGAGCTGCGGTTTTTAATGTCAGTACAATGTATGCTATTTATCAAGCGGTATATAAGGGCATACCTCTTATTGAAAGAGTTATAACAGTCGCAGGCGAAGGGGTAGCATTAAAAGGTAATTTTATTGTGAAAGTAGGCACTCCTTTTACTGATATCGTTGATAGGTGTTTAGTCTTTGGAGATGATGTAAAAAACTACGATATGAAAATGGGTGGGCCTATGATGGGAATCCTTCAGAAAGATTTAAACTCCGCTGTTATTAAAGGCACTACGGCTATTCTTTTGCTCCAGAAATATCCCATTGAATCTTCGGAATCCAGGGATTGTATAAAATGCGGAAGGTGTGCTGATGTCTGCCCTATGGAACTTTATCCTCACTATTATAGTTACTACGGCAAAAAAAACTTACAGCATAAGATGATTGAACATGGTGTCAAAAGATGTATTGAATGTGGATGCTGTCAATATATATGTCCCTCAAAGATAGACATTATGAACTATATAAAAAAGGCAAAGAGATATGCTTATAACAAAGATTAAAGATACCTTAAAAATATCAGAGATGATTGAAGGTAGACGGGTATTTGTTTTCAAGTGCTTCGGATGCAAAGAGGTCTTTTTCCCAGACGAAGAGATTGAGGTATGGATAAAAAAACATAGCAAGGCTCTTATGGGTACTGCAAGAATTGACTACCTTTGCAGAGAAGAATTTGCCAGAAATTATATGAGTTTCTTTAGCGGTGGTATAAAACAGGCGGATTACATCCTTGTGTTTTCATGTGGTGTTGGGGTTCAGGTTGTATCTTCTCTCCTGGAAGATAAGATAGTGCTGCCGGGATGCGACACCCATTATCTTAAAGGTTTTCAGGGCATCACTGCACAAGATGTTGATTGCCAGCAGTGCGGTATGTGTTGGCTCAATATTACAGGAGGTATCTGCCCTCTAACTGCCTGTGCCAAAGGGCTTTTGAATGGGCCTTGTGGAGGTGCAAATAATAAAGGTAAGTGTGAAGTTAGTCCCACATTGGACTGTGGATGGATTTTGATATATAATAGGCTTAAAGAAATAAGAGAGAAAGAAAGGTTTATTGGTTCAGAGATAAATATTAGAGATTACAGTACCATTACACAGAGAACATCTATGTTGGGAAATCAAAAAAAAAGGATGAAATGAATTCAGGATGATAAAAGAAAAAGGGATGGGGAGAAGTGACAAAAAACAAGGATATATTTTCAAGTGAACCTAGAAGAAAAACTTAAAAATGGGAAGTTTGTAATTACCACCGAGGTATGTCCTCCAAAGGGAACGAATATTGATTCCCTGATAGGGCAGGCTGAACATCTAAAAAACAAGGTTGATGCCTTCAATGTAACTGACCTACAAAGCTCGGTTATGCGAGCTGGTTCTCTTATAACATGCCATCTTCTGTTAGAAAGAGGGTTAGAACCTGTTTTTCAGATTACCTGCAGAGACAGAAACCGTCTTGCCCTTCAGTCAGACCTTTTAAGTGCTAATATTGTTGGTATAAATAATGTACTTGTTCTTACAGGAGACCATCCAGTTCTCGGTGACCACCCTCAGGCAAAACCTGTATTTGACTTAGATTCTGTTTCTCTCCTGAAAACGGCCTCTGGACTAATGGCTGGAAAAGACATGGTAGGTAACAATCTTGATGGTATTCCTAATTTTTTTCTTGGAGCAGTTGTAAATCCCGGCTATGAACCCCTGGAACTACAGATTATCAAAATGGAGAAAAAAATTGTAGCCGGCGCACGATTTTTTCAGACACAGGTGGTTTTTGATCTAAAGGTATTTGAAAATTTTATGAAGATCTCTTCTAAATTCAAGGTTCCTGTGCTCGGAGGGATAGTTTTACTCAAATCCGTGGGTATGGCTCAGTTTATGAACAACAATGTGGCAGGTGTTACCGTACCTGAAAAATACATAAAGATGATAGCTGATGCTGAAAAGGAAGAGCGACCGAAGATAAGTATCAGGATTGCAGCAGAACTCATAAGAGAAATGAGAAATGTATGTTCTGGAATCCATATAATGTCTCTCGGTTGGGACAGGTATATTCCAGACGTTTTATCAGAAGCGGGTTTATAAAAAAGGTATATCCAAAAAATAACAGCGCAAGGAGGGCATTGAAATGAGAACAATGAGATATGTGGTTTGTTTGGTTATGATAAGCAGTATTTTTCATTTATATGGTGAGAGTGCAACCTACCAGCAGTGGATTGCAAGAAGGGATGCGTTGAAACAGGACAAAAGTGTTGTCAGGTATTATACATTTGAGGAAGTGGTAGACAGCAAAAGTATTGTAAAGGACCTTGGTAGGGATGGTAAGAATCTTGTATATGTTCCTTTTAAGGAGCCTGTCACAAAAGAGG
>CAZYYF010000056.1:0-7612 GCA_964650875.1 uncultured bacterium | reverse complement strand
CTGGGAATATTTGAAATAGAGGGTGTAGAGACAAAGATTATTACTAGGATTACGGAAGAGCAAAAGGAACTGTTAAAACTGTTCAATATGGAACAACGATATTTCACAAACTTTACTGACGCAAAGAAACTTGTGTAGTCTATTCTGAAAACATACTCCCCCTCGCTGACAATGCTCAAAAGGTGTGAAGTCGGGTTAAGTATGAGGCTGGAGTTTATTTCGGTGGTAGTTTAACCGATATCGGTAAGGCAATTGCAGTTGCTGGTGATGGTGTGTTTGTATCTGGACAGACTGCTTCATCGGATTTGTTTACCGAGGGATATGATATAAACTACGGGGGTAGGTATGATGGTTTTGTTGCAAAGTTTGATAATAATCTTACCTGTCAGGCAGGAAGCTATTTAGGGGGTGAGGGAACCGATTGCGCTTCAGCTGTTTTAATAATGAGCTCAGAGGTATATGTTGCAGGAAGTACAGGCTCGACAAATTTTCCTCCTTCTGGTACTCACAGCGGTGGTGGATACGATGCTTTTGTGGTAAAGATGGATTCTAACCTAAGTGATATCACATATTCACCATTCGTTGGAGGTAGCGGTGCGGATGATGGTCTTGCGCTTGCATTATCTACTAACAACCTTATTCTCATAGGAAGAACATACTCAACGGATTTTCCCATACCTAGTGGATGGGATCCCACTTATAACGGAGGTTATTTTGATGCTTTTCTGGCGAAGTTCGGGATGGATGTTGTTTATATTCCGAATATGACCGGGGGCGGTATTGTGGAGATACCTATCAATGTATTGGCAACGGATATTGCAGGTTTCTCTTTTGAGGTTACATATAATCCGGATGTGCTGACAGCAGTAGGTGTTGAAAAAGGAGATCTTTTAGATGACAACTGGGTCTTTGGAGGCAATATAGAGGAAGAAGGCAGGGTTGTTGTTAGTGCAACTAGTTCTGAAAAGTTGTCTCCTACAACAGGTTCACTTGTGAAGATGATATTTACTGTTGTAGGAACAAATGAAAGCTCTACACCTCTTACTTTTGTTCCTAATAACTGTAGGATTCTCAATGCGGAGATTGAGGATATGGAAGTGACCTATCAGAACGGTTCTTTTCATGTTGTTGCTGGTAGTCTGAAGGTAACGATAGATCCAGAAGCCGCCAGAACCGCTGGGGCAAAGTGGACCGTTGATGGAAGCACCTGGTATGACAGCGCTACAGAAGTTATCCTGACGCCAGGTAACTATACTGTCCAGTACAAAACGATAGATAATTGGAATACTCCTCCTCAAGAAGAAGTAGTGGTAGAAGAAGACATAAAAACTGAAAAAACAGGGACATATACTCACCATAAGGGAAGCCTTGCGGTAACGATAGACCCAGAGGCTGCCAGAACCGCTGGGGCAAAGTGGAGTATAGATAGTGGAGTTACCTGGAAGGAGAGCGGTGATACCTTATCAAACATTCCTACTGGCACCTATACGGTTACATACAAGGTGATTACCGGGTGGACAAAACCTGGTGATACACCCATATCTGTGATCAAGAATCAGGAAGCTACAACAAAAGGTACTTATACCCGAGATAAAGGTTCCCTGAAGGTAACGATAGACCCAGAGGCTGCCAGAACCGCTGAGGCACGGTGGAGTATAGATAGTGGAGTTACCTGGAAGGAGAGCGGTGATACCTTATCAAACATTCCTACTGGCACCTATACGGTTACATACAAGGTGATTACCGGGTGGACAAAACCTGGTGATACACCCATATCTGTGATCAAGAATCAGGAAGCTACAACAAAAGGTACTTATACCCGAGATAAAGGTTCCCTGAAGGTAACGATAGACCCAGAGGCTGCCAGAACCGCTGGGGCACAGTGGAGTATAGATGGTGGAAAGAACTGGAACAATAGCGGTGAGCCCTTATTAGAGATTCCTACTGGTGACTATACGATTACTTTCAAACCGATTTAGGGATATGGTACCCCGGCGGATATAAACATTACAATCACAAAGGGCAGTTCTATAGAGAAAGAAGGAACATATTCCTGCATACGGAGAGTTGGGGGAGAAAATCCAGATTATCTTACCATCCAGGCGGCTATAAACGAGGCTAACCCAGGGGATACCATACTGGTAGCAGCCGGGACATATCCTCAAGTAGGTATGGGTGGCGGTAGCTATGAACCCGTAAGTATTAGCAAATCACTAACATTGAAAGGGGCAAACAGCAGCCAGACAATTCTGGATGCAGAGTCTCCGGGAGGACACTGTGATGTAATTTGGATACGTGCTTCTGATGTTACAATTGAAGGAATTACTGTTAAGAACGGAACTTTTGGCATTCGTATTAGCAGCTCTATAGCACTTTCCAACATTTCTTTCAAGGATGTTATAGTTACATCTAACAGTGCAAGTGGTATTGTTTTTGATAACGGCGCGGGTACCTGTTCAGTAAATAACATTACTTTTACCGACTGTAAAGTAGAAAATAATGGAAACCGTGGCATCTACTTTGCTCCGAACACATCTGCCAATAATGTTAGTCTGATCAACACAAGTTGCAACAACAACAAGATAATGGGATTTAATTGTCAGGGCGTAATAGATGGGCTTACCATTTCTGGCGGAACATTCAACTATAATGCTGGAGGTTCTCCGGAAGGAACAACAGAAGGACCTTATTATGGATTTGGTATTAGTATTGAAAATTGCAAAAATGTAACTATCAATGATGTTACTGCGCAATATAACGGAACTGGTGGTCTTCTTCTTGAAGGTGGTGCAGGTATTGTAGTAAAAAAAGACAGTCAGAATGTAGTTATCACTGCTGCCCAACTCACCTGTAATCCAATTGGGCTCTGGTTAGAACCAAAATGGGGGGCGGAGGACCCAACCCCAGAAGATGTCTCTATTCATTTTAGCACCATAAATGGGAATACTTTGTATGGTGTAAAAAATGATATTGTGACAACAGAAGTCAATGCCATTAACAACTGGTGGGGATATAACAGCGGACCTTGCCATCCCGATGACAATCCTGATGGCGAAGGAGATTCTGTAAGTGATGATGTAAATTTTGACCCCTGGATTGGTTCAGAGCTCCTTGATGTTGGGGTTTTGAGTGGAGACAATGATTCTTTTGAGAACGGAGAGGCTGGTATTGGTGTGGAAGTTGGATTTGAGCAAGGAGAGGGAACTGTGATGGTTGGTGTGTTAGAGGAAAACCCCACGGAATTTGAGTCGTTTGAAGGAAGTTACTTTGATGTGTTCATACCTGAGGAGCAGTCTGAAGATATCAAACAGGTTGTTATAAAACTTTATTACAAAGGAGGTTCAGCGAAAGAGGCATACTGGTATAACGGTACAACCTGGGTTCCGTGTTCAAACCAAAGGATAGTGGAAGATGAGGTGGTAGTTGAGAGAGTGAGTTATGCCGGTTATGTAGAGGTTACGATAAATAATGATACTACTCCTTCTCTATCGGACCTTACAGGTACAGTTCTTGGACTTGCTGACGAAATCTATAAAGGCAACCTTACTGTAACCATTCAGCCGGAAGGTGCGAGAACCGCTGGGGGACAATGGAGTATAGATGGTGGAGAGAACTGGAATGATAGCGGCCAGACTCTTGAACTTAACGCAGGTCTTTATACAATCACATCCAAGAATATAAATACAGGTTCCTGGATAATCCCGGAAAAGCAGGTGGTTACAATAGAAAAGGATGAGAATAAAGAGGTTACTGCAACTTATGTCAAATTAGGGGATATTGATGCCGATGGAGACATTGATATATCTGATGTTATGTTGGCGTTAAGGATGACAGTCAGGTTGTCAGTTACGATTGGAGAAGTAGAATATCCTTCCCCTTATCCGCAGTGGTTGATTTTGCGGGCGGATTACAACGAAGATGAGGCTCTGGATATAGCGGATGTAATGCTTATTCTGCGGAAGACCATAGGTTTGTAAGTAAGAAATACAGGTGGTGATAAAAAGGGAGGCGTTACCGCCTCCCTTTTTTTTTGTTGTCATTGCGAGTGTTCCCCCTGGGTTGTCTATTGTAGAAAAAAAATCACAAAAAAGGTAAAATCATTATATGGAATGGGAAAGAATCACGGAATTTGTACTGCGGATAGGCGATAAACGATACAGGGCAAGGTTTAAGGGCAAGACTCCTGCTAATGAAATGATTTTCAAGCTTTTTGTCAAGACCAGAATATCCCAGCTTGTGGAAGGGCAGATTGTTTTTGCTGACGGGACAGAAAGGTATTTTTCCAAGGGTGTTTTTTATTTCCCTGAACCTGACCTAACGATATTTTACAGCAAGTCCGGTATCCTTTCTGACAGACGGAGGTTTGAGAGGTTTAAGATATCAGAGATGCTCGGCTATATTACAGATATAAGACAACAAGAAAAGAAAATGGCTGTATCTGCCTATGACATTTCAGAAGCAGGGACAAAAATAGCCACATATTATCCCCTTGTTGAAAGAAAACAGAGATATCTTTTGGAACTAAACCTTGACTCGAAGGTCTTCCGTTTTTTTAACCTGCAGATGGGCAGTGTTATTTTTACTTCACATTGTGAGGTTGTTAACATGCAGGTAGGGGAAAACGGTGAGATTTTTTATGGAGTGAGTTTTACAAAGACATCTTTTGAGCACCAGAGGATTATAAGGACATTTTTAAGGGATTATGCGATTGTCCTTGAAGATGAGCATTTTGATGGTAAGGAAAATGTTTCAGAGGCTAAAAACACCTCCCTTATAAAGAACAAGGATTTTTTAGATAAAACATTAGAGGGTAAAAACAGGTTCAGGGGTGTTGTGTATACCTCTGATATAAAGATGATACCTGATGCGAAAAAAGAAGCTCCTGAAAACTCGGATGTCGCAAAAAATGAAATATCAAAACCTTCTGACAGTAAAAATAACTATGTAAATCTAACAGACAGGCCGATTGTTCCTTCATCAACAAGGGTTTTTATCAAAAGTGTATGCCGTGTGATATTGTGTTCAGCAGTGGGTTTTCTTGTTCTCTACATTGCTTTTTTCTGTTGTCAGAGACATACGACCGCCAGGCTTATGAAAGAAATCGTGAAGGTACCCAATTTTACTTTTCTCTCTGATGCGTCCCAAGAACCTTTGAAGCAACAGCCGTCTGTCAAGAAACCGGTGCAGGAAGATGTCTTAAAGTGGAAAAAGGTTGATGTCCCTCAGTTTACGCCTACGGTTGCTCCTACGGATATCACCCCTGCGAACTTTGTCAATATTCTGAAGGAAAACAAACTACCTGTTTATTCCATAGATGATACTGATTATGTAAGTATAAGGAGTTTATTGAAATTGTTTAATTGTGCACAAACAATAGAGAAAAATAAGAAGGTTGTTGCTATACCATATAAGGATGATAGGATTGTTTTAAGGTTAGAAACTTCTGATATGATTATCAAAGGAGACAGGGTATCTATGGCGTATCCTGTGAAAAAGGTTTTAGATGAATTTCTTGTGAGTGTGGATGTGATGGAAGAGGCGCTGATTCTTGCCAGTAGATAGTTTTTTCCTTGCCCTGTGTCATTGCCACGCACAGTACGCTGGCAATCCCGTATTCCTATGTTATGGAGACTGGCAAAAACTGTAACAAGATGATGTGGCAATAACAGGATGAAAATAAATTTGACTTTTTTAAAAATATGTTTTATAATTTTTCTGATTGAAAATTTATGGAAAGAAAAAACACAATGTGTAAGAAAATCATGTGGCAATAACATTCTCTTGACAAAGATGAGGTAGTGTGGTATAAATATATATTATGAAAAATAGTTGTTTTCTCACTTTTTTCTTTATATGTAGCGGGCTTTTTGCCGCCAATACCGCGACGAGAACCCTGCCCAACACCTATACACCGGGTGGAAGTTTTGAGGTTACCGTTGATGTGTATACCGATCTGTTAAATATGCCTGCTGGTGTTGTTGTGCTTGAGAGTTTGCCTGCTGGATGGTCCATTCGTTCTGCAACTCCAGGATATATGAAGTATACATCGGAAACAAACACATACAGGTGGCTTCAGTGGTCAGCCAGCGGGGTCTGGCCTTTTACAATAAAATATACAGTCTCCATTCCTCCAGAGGCGACAGGAACGCAGACCTTTTCAGGTGTTCTCAGGATAAGTGGTTTAGACGATATTCCATTAGGCGGAGATACTGTGATTGAAAAATTTGCAGGCTTTGGAGCCGGAGATATCAACCAGGATGGCGCTGTGGATGTTACCGATGTTATCCTTTGTCTACGTATGGCTGTTGGACTTGATATTGTTATAGACGGAGTTACCTATCCTCCTCCCTCCTATAATGCTACACTGAAAACACGTGCGGATATGAACGGTGATAACCTAGTTGATGTAAGCGATGTTATTCTTACCCTGCGCAAGGCTGTAGGTCTGCCAATATAGTAATACCAATCCGTCTTCAGGATATACCGTCGTTGACTTCCTCATCATCTTCCAACATACTATCCGTATGCCTCGTGGTCTATTTTGTCCTCTACTTGCTCTATCCTTAATCCGAACCGTTATCATACTACCTTCGCATTCAAAACTATTATCATAGTGTAGGTTATTTGTATCAGTTGAGGTTGTATAGCAGTATATATGGCAGGTTATTTCTTAAAAGGTGGACGGTGACTTTTTTGATGCCGTATTTTATGATGTTTTCGTAGGCATAAAAGGGTTTTTCGGCAGAGTCAAGGGGTATGGTATTGATTTTTGTTATAATGTCGTTATTTTTTATTCCGTATTTGTTAAGGATACTTTTTTCCGGAATGCCTGTGAGCATAAAACCTGATATACTGCTGTTGTCAGTAATAGGTGTGGCTTTGACAGTGAAAGTATTTGAGACTTCCCTGCCAAATTCCTCCATAAACTCTTTAAGGTTGACTGTGTACTGGCTGTCTGGATAAATACGGACAGGCTGGCTGCCTTTTGGGGACAGCTCAATCTCCTCAAAACCGTATTCAAGATAAACCACATTGTCCTTGATATCAATAATGGTGGCATTTTCCAACCTGTCACCTATGTGGTAGAAGTCCATCTCTTTGCTCTTTTTGTTCTCTATAATGGCTAAACTCTCACTCGGGTTCTTTTGGGAAAAAAATGTCCCTTTGAGTTCAAACAGTTCGTCCGCAGCAGGCAGTTTTATAATCGGAAGGCTCTCTTTTTTCTGAAGGGTTTGTTCTGTTTTGTCTTTCATAGGAGCAAACAGGTTTCTTTTTAGGATGACGCTGTAATCCGCAGGGTATAGGTATCCTGTTGTGATAAACAAAAAGAACACTAATCGTTTCATTTGACAATAATCCTTTCTTCTGTTTCCCATTTTCGTTTCTATCGGTGGTAAGTAGAAATGCAGGTTTTACCTATTGTACCACCAGCATATATACCCAGTCAAGGACAAAATGTCTTTATACGCATTCGCATTTAAGGATAGAGCAAAGTTAGACGGTATATCTTTGAGGTATTATTTGCGCCAATGAAAAGATATGGTATAATCTATCTATGAGCAAAAAAATACGATGTGTATGTATCTTATTGGTTATAGTGGTGCTCCATAAT
>CAZYYF010000055.1:0-7625 GCA_964650875.1 uncultured bacterium | reverse complement strand
ATTGTGCAGAGGTATTACAAAAAGTACTTGTAAAACCATAGAATTTATAAAAAAGTCAGATTAGCAAAAACTGGTGGAAAAGATTATAGAAAATAAGATAGCCTGAGTAAAAAATATAGACGGAATTTCTAATCTAACTCAAGTAAATTTTTAGTTAACCGCAAATATTCACTGAACACCGTGTTGTCATTGCGAGGGATTGCCACGTATAATATGCTTGCAACGACATCCGAGGGCTGTTTCAGTATCCCGCTTTTCTTCTGTCTCTTACCTATATCCAATATCCTTACTTCGGTGGTCATTATTGCGAAGAACGTAGCAACGTGGCAATCTCATTGTTCGCAATAAAAAATGGTTTGCTGAATATTTACTATTATGTTATGATATTTTCTGTTGATTTCCTTGTTAGGGTGATCGTTTAACTAATTTAACTAACATTATTTTCCCCTTTCAAGTGGTTGGTTGCAAAAGTTCACAGTATAAAAAAACTTTTATTGGACAGTAAAAAAGGAGAGAAGAAAATATGCTGACAGAAAAAAAGATAAAGGAATACGCCAGGACATGTGGAGCAGACATTGTAGGAATAACCTCTACTGAAAGACTGAAAGAGTTGCCGAAAGAAATGAATCCACAGTATATCTTTCCTGAGGCAAAATCTATCATAGTTCTCGGTTACAGGATATTCCGCGGGGTCTTCAGAGGCATTGAGGAAGGGACATGGTTCGCCAGCTACAATCTTATGGGGTATAACGGCATAAGGTGGGTTTTCCAACCTGTTACTATGTGGAACTTCACCAAGATATTTGAAAATGAAGGTTATGAAGCCATACCTGTGGTAGATAACTTTCCATGGTCTAATATAGACAATCTTTCACCTGATCTTATAGGCCAGGACTTTATCAATGTGAACAAAACCGCTTATGGTGAAAAGGAAAAATATCAAGGTAAATGGTCCAGAGCTGTTGATCCTTCTAAACCAGCTCCAGATATATTTATTCCCTTCAAACTGCTTGCATATGCAGCAGGACTGGGAACTATCGGGCATAGTGGCATGTTTCTTACTCCAGAGTTTGGTCCCCGTCAGATGTTTTCCTGCGTTATTACTGACATGCCTTTGAAAGAAGACCCTCTTTATGAAGGACAATTGTGTGACAACTGTATGCTTTGTGTAAAGGACTGTCCCGTAGGTGCAATATCATCAAAAGAAAAGGTCTCTATAAATGTCGCCGGTAAAAAGGTGGAGTGGGCAAGAGTGGATTTCGCAAAATGCAGTGTTTCTTTCCACGGTGGTGCAAAAGAATACAATCCTTTTATGGTAACTAAGGAAGATGAAAAAGGCTTTAGTAGACAACCTTATACTGAATCTATGGAATATAAGATGTCACCTGTCAATTTCGATGGCAGGGCGATAGAAGGAATGCGCGGTTGTCAGATGGCATGTTTTATGCATCTTGAAAGCCAGAACAAACTAAAAAACACATTCAAACAACCATTTCGCAGAAAACCTGCATGGGTGCTGACGCAAGAGAGGCAAATGTCTGTTGACTTACCTTCACAGAACATAAAAAAAATGACAGTGGACGAATAAGGAGCCAAAATGCTAACTTCAGAAAAAATCAAAAAGTATGCAAAAAGTCTCGGGGCTGATATCATAGGTGTCGCTTCTTATGATAGGTTTGACGGAGCGCCAAAACAGCTAGACCCGAGATATATGTTCCCAGACGGAAAAGCAATCATTGTTTTAGGATTCAGGCATTTTAGAGGGGTTTTCAGAGGCATTGAAGAAGGGACCTTCTGGACAAGCTACTGTTCTATGGGATATGCTTCCATCAACTTTATACAACAGCCGCTGGTACTCTGGAATGTATGCAAAATGATAGAAGATGAAGGATATGAAGCTTTACCTATTCCGAATAATTTTCCATGGGGTGCTGCAAACTGCTATAATCCTCCTCGTATTGCCAACGGAGATTACCCGGCTAAGCCTAGATACAGTATAAATGTTTCTCCAGAAAAACCTCATCCCAACGTGTTTATTCATATGAGGTTATCGGCTTTTGCGGCGGGGCTGGGTGATATCGGATACAACAAGATGTTTTTAAGCCCACAGTTTGGACCCAGACAACGACTGGCGGCCATTATAACTGAGGCCCCTCTTGTTCCGGACCCCATGCCTGAAGAAAGAATATGCGATAGATGTAAAATGTGCGTTAAGGCATGCACAGTTCAGGCAATACCGTCAGATAAAACGATAAAAGTAAGAGTTGCCGGCCAGGATGTGGAATGGGCTGATATAGATATGAATAAATGTGCATTTGGTTTTCAGGGTGCTACTCCTGAAACAAACCCTTTCATTGTTACCCATGAAGATGTTGAAGGATACATGGGACCAGAAACAGGCAACTATAAAACCCCTTCACTTTATCATTATGCGCGAGCCCTTGAAGGAGCATCTGGATGTATAAGGGCATGTATGATACACCTTGAACAGAAAGGAAAGATACATAACCAATTCAAAGAGCCTTTCAGGAAGAGAAAACCATGGAAATTGCCACAGGTGTAAACTTTTATGTCAACCAACATCTTGTTGACAAACTATTAAGGATATGGTATCTTAATTAAAAATAGGTGGTATATAATATTTGAAAAACTAACCAAGGAGGTACAATGGGAGCGTTAATAGGAGGAATTATAGCGGTAATACTTGGAATATGGGGACTTGCAGCATGGTGGGGGTATTTTGTAAAGGCTCTTATGGCAGCCGTTCCGTTTTTACTCCTTATCGGTGGAGTAATAGCCATTGCAGCAGGTATAAGCGACTTAAAGGATAAGGCAGAAGAAAGAAAGGAGAAAGAAGCAGAGAAAAAAGAAGAAAAAACAGCAGAGACTGAAAAAAAGTAAAATTAAAAGGATGGTTCTATAAGAACCAAGGCAAGTGTTTATTAACTTCCGTAGGGTCATTGCGAGGAGCCAGTAACAAAACACTCCTCGCAATGACAGGTAAAAGAACATTACTTGTAGCAACTATCCCAACACACTGTATAAATCTCATAAAAAAAGTTTTTGAAATAGCACCCAGAGAAGAAAGTTTCTACTGGGCACTTCAAGAATTTCTTGAAGAGTACACCAGTTCCACCAATCGCACAAAAATTGCCGTTACCACACTGCCCAAGAAAACTGAGACAGGCAACCCTGATTTTTGGCTCTGGGATAGCAAACAGAGTATTGGCAGATACATAGAAGCAAAGATACCCATCAAAAAAACCTTTATGACATAGAAGAAAAAGGATAGATTACCTCGTGCTTCCACACGGAGCATTCAGATTATGTGTTTGTTAAAAACTATTATTTTTCTCTCTGATGTCATGAAGAACCTTCTCTGATAGGTTTTTCTATATTTCCATTTCTCAACCCTTGATGAGAAGTTTATTTGAGTAAGACAACACTATTGTGGTGGATTTTTTCTTTTTGGGAAGCCATTACTTGACAACGAGGTTAAGAATTTTGTCCTGAATGTAGACCTGCTTTAATATAGTTTTACCTTCAAGCCACTTTGCAATAGAAGTGTTTTTAAGTACAGCGGTTAATACTTCTGCTTCCGAAGATCCATGAGGCACATTCACTTTTCCCCTTGCTTTCCCATTTATCTGGACAATAACTAATGATTCCTTGTCAAGAATAAACTCTGTCTTCCAGGCGGGCCAGGTTTCAGAAACAACTGGTGTTTTCTTTGAATGTTTTGCCCAGAGTTCTTCTGCAAGATGAGGAGTAAAAGGCACCAGGAGTTTTATAAAATCTTCCCATGCGGCAACCAGCGATTCTTTTGAAATCTTTCCCGCATCAATTATTTTGTTTAACTCGTTGGTAAATTCCATCATCTTGGCAATAGCAGTATTAAACTGGAAATTTTTTTCTATATCTTCTGTCACACCTTTTATTGTCCTGTTGATTGCTTTTAGAAGAGAACCATTATCTTCATTATTGCCAGAAGCCATATAGGTTAATACCCTTTCATTGAAATTCCATACCTTGTTGATAAACCGCCAGGCGCCTTCTATTCCTGTCTCTGTCCATTCAAGGTCAAGTTCAGGAGGTGCCGCAAATAATATGAATAGCCTCAGGGTATCCGCACCGTAGTTTTTTATTACTTTCTCAGGGTCTACGACATTGCCTTTGGACTTAGACATCTTGGCACCATCTTTTATGACCATACCCTGACAAAGAAGGTTTTGAAAAGGCTCCTCAAAAGACAGAAAACCCATGTCTTTCAGAGCCTTGACAAAAAACCTGCTGTATAGTAAATGAAGTATCGCATGTTCAATACCCCCTATGTACTGATCTACGGGCATCCAGTAATCCACCTCTTGTTTGTCAAATGCCTTGTCTTTTGAAACATTAGAAGCATACCTGAGAAAATACCACGAAGAGTCTATAAATGTATCCATTGTATCGGTTTCTCGCTCAGCATTTGCCCCACATACAGGACACTTGCAGTTGAGAAACTCTTTTACTTTCCTTAAAGGTGATTCTCCTGTACCAGTAAATTCTACATTGTCCGGAAGGGTTACGGGAAGTTGGTCCTCAGGCACCGTAACTATACCACATGTGTTACAGTAGATGATGGGAATAGGAGTTCCCCAATATCTCTGCCGTGATATACACCAGTCACGCAGACTGTAGTTAACCGTCTTACTGCCCAGTTGTTTTGATTCAAGGGCAGCCGTAATTTTTTCCATACACTCTTTATTTGAAAGTCCGTTGAATTCCCGCGAGTTTATCATAATACCTTCGCCTTCATAAGCATGGGTAGTATCATCGGAAGCACTATCAGAGGAAGGGTTCTTTATGACAAACCGTATGGGGAGGTTGTACTTGCGGGCAAACTCAAAATCTCTCTGGTCATGGGCAGGTACAGCCATGATAGCACCTGTCCCATATTCCATAAGAACATAATTGCCTATCCATAGAGGTATTTTTTCGTTGTTGACAGGGTTTATTGCAGTGATACCCGTATCCACTCCTTCTTTTTCCATTTTTAATGTGGCTTCTACGGTCATACTCTGGTTTTTAATTTTATTAAGAAAAGCCTCAACCTTTTTTCGGACCGGACTTATGGAAAGAATCTCTTTTACAAGTGGATGTCTAGGAGAAATAACCATATATGTAGCGCCAAATAAGGTATCAGGTCGGGTGGTATAAACCTTAATACTTTTTTTCAACTCTGATATTTCAAATACTATCTCGGTACCTTCGCTACGACCTATCCAGTTTTTCTGCATAAGTATCACTCGCTCCGGCCAGTTTTGTAGACCTGAAAAATCAAGAAGTCTTTCTGCATAATCGGTAATCTTTATAAACCACTGAGAAAGTTCTTTTTGTTCCACTGGAGAATTACACCTCCAGCAGGCTCCATTTATAACCTGCTCGTTGGCAAGTACCGTCTGACAGGAGGCACACCAGTTAGCAGGAGAAATTTTTTTGTAGACCAACCCTTTCTTGTAAAGCTGTAAGAAAAAATACTGGTTCCATCTATAGTATTCAGGAGCACAAGTAATAACCTGTCTTTCCCAGCAGTAGGATATACCAAGTTTTTTGAGCTGTCTGGTAATTGTCTCTATATTCCTGTATGTCCACTCTTTCGGGTGTATCTTCTGCTTTATAGCGGCGTTTTCAGCTGGCATGCCGAAGGCATCATATCCAATGGGATGCAAGATATTAAAACCCTTCATTTTCAAAAACCTAGCAATCACATCTCCTATGGTATAGTTTCTCACATGTCCCATGTGTATCTGGGCAGATGTATATGGGAACATCTCAAGAACATAAAATTTCCTTTTGTCGTATAGAAATTGAGCCCTGTTGATTCCAGTTGTTTCCCATTCACTCTGCCACTTTTCTTCTATTTCTTTGAACCTGTACCTTTCCATACTTTTCTCCCAGTTGCCTTATAGGTTGCGCTAAAATTGGCTATAGTTTTATAAGTCTTTTCTTTTTAAGGTTTTTATTATAAGTATTTATATTTCTCCTACCTTTTTTTGGGTAAAATATTTCAATCTGATACTATTCTCCCCAGTATCCAACTGGCTATTGCTCGCCACCACCTGAATTGAAAACAACTACTATCTGATATAAAAAAATGGGCAAAGAACTAAAACCAGTAAGTGTTCACAATCCTGAAAACATTGTGTCAGAATATCTCTACTGTCAGTTTTGTTCAGCATCTCGTCAGTACCTCTATTACAACAACGGCAAACAACATCCACAAGTCAGATGTAAAATCTATAATAACTTCACTCCTGTCAGTCAAATTTCATCTATTTTTTTGACACTACAAAAGTATGTAAAACCTTACACCCAGCGGTTATATTTTCTGCCAAACTCAAGGGTATCTTCATAAGATACTACTGCGGTTGTTGCCCCAACAGCTGTGGCAATTTTACCACCCGTGATATTTGCTAACATCCCACATTTTTCAAAAGACATCCCTCGGAGAATACCTGCAATAAACCCGGCTGCATAAGCATCTCCGCAGCCTGTTGTATCAATTTTTTCCGCCTCTGGTGCCAGAATCCTGTAATTTTCTTTTCTGTTGTGTATGTAAGAACCTTGCCCCCCCATTTTAAGACAGACATTTTTAACACCCTTGTTGATGAAAAATTCAGCTACCTCTTCGGGTTTTTCCCTGCCGGCTATCATTCTGGCCTCTTCAATACTCGGGAGAAAATAGTCTATATGAGGAAGTGCTTCTCCAATAAGTTTAATCCATTTTCCCGTGGAATCCCATGCAGTATCAAGGCATGTTATCAGTCCACATTTTTTTGCCTTCTTTAAGGTTTCTACAAGAGGTTTCCCGTCAAAACCTGGCATCAAGAATGCTCCTGCAATATGAACAAGAGGGAATCCTTTTAGATAGTCAAAATCAATGTCTTTAAGATGTAGGTCCCCGTTGGCTCCCGTAGAATGGATAAATGACCTTTCTCCGTCTGGATGTACCATCACAATGGTTCCAGATGTTGTTTTGCTACTTTTTTTTATCCTGCTTATGTTTATTTTTTCTTCATTGAGCTTGCCTAACAGGAAGTTCCCGAGGTTGTCACTACCTACCTTGCCAATGATGGAAACATCAACTCCTAACCGTTTCAATACTACTGCGGTATTGCTGGCACAACCACCTATATGCAGCTCTGTACGTTCGGTGAGCACCAGCTTGCCTTTTTCAGGTATTGCATCTACGGGTCTGCCAATAAAATCACCTACTATGATACCTAAACAAACAGCCTTGTTTTCCATCAGCCCCTCCATTTTTTAATTTTGTTCTGCCTAACTGGCTATGTTTTTTGTAATGTTTTGTTTTCTCTCCGGTCTGTCATTGGAAGAAATGTAGCAAGATAGCAATCCGAGGTCTTTCATCATTCTATTTTTTGACACAGCCTTCATTTTAGTTGTGTTATAAATCTGCTACAAACCTATACCTTTATTATATTTTATAATAGCGGTGTATACAAATCTCCGATTTGAACAACAGGTTATTATAGTTTATAATTATTTTCAGAGGAAATATATTTGTAGGCATAATTAAGTGGTAACAGCATTGTTTTGAGGCAACAATAAATGGATAAACAAAA
>CAZYYF010000054.1:0-7647 GCA_964650875.1 uncultured bacterium | reverse complement strand
TATTTGTCGTTTACCCTAATTGTTTTTTTTATCCAGCAGGGTATTGGTTGGCTATCCATCTATAAATTTCCCCTTTTTTACTCAGACTAATTCGTCTTCAAAGATATAGTGTCGTCGCCTTGCTCTATCCTTAAATCCGAACCGTTATCATTGCGAGGACAGGAGGGATTGCCACGGCAGAAAACGCCTCGCAACGACAAAATGCGTCGGATTGCCACGCCGAAAGACGGCTCGCAATGACGTGGTTGAGTGAATATTTACGCGAATTCGTATCACTTCACAAACAGAGTTTGCGTTACTGCGGATTAATAAATAATACCATAAAACTATATCTTTTCAATTTATTGTTTTCGTGAAAAATTGCCCTTGTGTTAAAATTATACCATGATTAAAAATGACAGATGGATTATAGAAAAAGGAAATGCTGGGATGATAAATCCTTTTTCCCCTGAAAAGATAAGCAAGGGAATATCTTATGGGGTTTCCTCTTATGGTTACGATTTCAGGCTTTCTGAGGAGTTTATGATATTTACAGGCAAGTCTACTGTTTCGCCAAAGACAATACAACAGACAGACTTTGCAAGATATGCAGGAAAAACCTGCATTATACCTCCTAACAGTTTTATTCTTGGGAAAAGCAATGAATATTTTAAGATTCCGAGAGATGTGTTAGGGATATGTTTTGGAAAGTCCACTTACGCGAGGTGCGGTATAGTGATAAATGTAACTCCTCTTGAACCAGAGTGGGAAGGTTATATTACTGTTCAGATAGCAAACCTGTCAGCAGCGAAATCTGAAGTATATGCAGAGGAAGGAATAGGCCAGATTGTTTTTCTCTGCACGCAAGACGTTTGTGATAAATCCTACAAAGACCTTGCAGGAAAATATCAGTCTTCTATCGGTATTGTTCTTCCAAAATAATCTCTATGCCTGATACCAATTCGTCTTCAAAGATATAGTGTTGTCGCCTTGCTCTATCCTTAAATCCGAACCGTTATAATGAATGTTTCCACTCCCTGTCATTGCGAGAAGCGGAGGGATTGCCACGCCGAAAGACGGCTCGCAACGACAAAGGACGTCGAATTGCTTCGCATAATACGCTCGCAATGACAAACGAGGGGAAGGGAGACGCGCCCCCCAGGGTTGTCATTGCGAGGAATGCTTTTTATGACGTGGCAATCTCATCCTCTCCCAATGACGTGGTTGAGTGAATATTTACCAATCCTGTGGTTATGCTGGATGAAATAATAGATTTTTTATTCGAGGGTTTTAATCACATTCTGAATGTTTTTTATTCTTTCTGAAACAACCGGATGGCTTTGTAAGAATGAAATCTGGAGAGAAGGATTTCTCTTTTCCATCTCCTCAAGTTTTTGGAAAAAGTTAATCATTCCGAGAGGATTATATCCTGCTCTGTGGGCATACCTTACTCCGTAAGTGTCCGCCCTTAGTTCCGCCTCCCTGCTGTATTTTAACATAGTTATGTTAAATGCCGCATCAATGGCCTGTTGTATAGCCTTGCTACGGTTGCTTAAAAGTATCTGCGAAGGTATAGAATAAAGTATTGCTTTCTCTAAGTTATTGACCCCGTCCCGGGCATTGATATGCGCTATCTCATGACCAATGACACAAGCCAATTCATCTTCTGATGATACTTTTTCAAGCAGGCCCGTATGCAGATATATAAACCCTCCCGGCAAGGCAAAAGCATTTACCTCTTTGTTTTCTATAACACTAAAGGTATATGGAAGTTTTGGTCTATCTGAAGCAGCAGCCACCCGTTGTCCTATTTTTTGCACCTGTGCAGGTGTCTCTACAACTTTATATTCAGACCTGATCTTTTTGTCTGCTGATATCCCCATATCCATCTCGTCCTGCTCGGAATATAAGGTATATTCAACTTTTTGCGTTACAGGGTTGTAATAGGTTGCACATCCTGCAAAAACAAACAAGAGAAGAAATAAGAGAACCCTTTTCATACAATCTCCTATTTTCCTATACAAAACTGTGAAAAAATCTGGTTTAAAACTTCTTCATCTGCTTTCCTACCTGTAAGTTTATCAATTTCCTGTAGGCAGTTTTTAATCTGTTGTGCAACAATATCCAGATTGTTTTTCAGACAGGTATCATTTTTTAAGACAAGAAGATGGTTATATATCGTTTTTATTTTGTTTTCCTGCCGCACATTTAAGAATATTTCGTTGTTTTCTATTATACCATATCCATCCTGGATAAGAGAATACATTTTTTCTTCAATCTCATCTATTCCTTTACCTGTTTTAGCTGATAAGAATACTATTTCTTCTTTACTGAAGGTTTTTTTTATATCGTCAATTTCTATTTTTAGGGGTAAATCTATCTTGTTGACGACTACGATGTAAGGTTTTTTCTTTATCTGACTTAACAATCTGCGGTCATAACTGTTGAGCCTCTTTGTTCCATCTAATACAAGAAGATTTATCTCTGCTTTTTCTATCCATTCAAGAGATTTTTTTATACCTATATATGCTAACCTGCCTCTTACTTTTTGTAGACCTGCGGTGTCTATTATATTAACAGGGATACCCTTGATGTTTATTGTTTCCCGTAAAGCATCCCTGGTTGTTCCGGCTACTTCAGTAACAATGGCTCTGTCTTCTCTTAATAGGGCATTAAGAAGGCTTGACTTTCCTACGTTTGTCCTGCCTACAATAGCTGCATTTATTCCGCCATAGATAATTTTCCCTTTGCCTGCTCTTTTGATGAAATTTTCTATGTAGATAAGGATGCTGTTTATGGTTTTTTGTATATTTATATCATAATGTTTTATATCTTCTTCCTCAGGGAAATTTATACTGGCTTCAATAGATACAAGAACTTCCAATAGCTGTTGTCTGATATTCTGGATAATGTTTTTAAGGTTCCCTTGAAGTTTATTCATAGCAAGCGCAAGGGATTTCTCGGTTTTGCTGTTGATAATTTCAAGTACACTTTCAGCCTGGGTAAGGTCTATCCGACCGTTGATGAAGGCCCTTTTTGTAAATTCTCCGGGCAATGCTAACCTTGCACCTGATGTGATGCAAAGATGCAGTATCTCTCTTAAAGGCACAATGCCTCCGTGGCAACCTATCTCTACTATATCTTCTCTTGTGTAACTACGTGGGCTTTTCATAAAAGTGACAAGAACCTCATCCACTATTTTCCCTTTCTCATCAGTTATATGTCCATAGACAACCGTATGGGAAGAAATATCCTCTATTGTCTGTTTCCTTGCAGGTTTGAATATTTTGCCAATAATAGAAAAAGCCAACTTTCCACTGATCCGTATAATTCCTATGCCACTTATTCCATATGGTGTTGAGATAGCGCATATCGTATCACTTTCCATCGTTTTCTCTCTTCTACTTGTTTACAAACTACCATTTATTGTAACATATAGGTATAATACATACTAATACGAATTCGCATTCAAAATTACAGTTTTGAATGCGAAAGGCGAGTATGATAACAGTTCTGATTTAAGGATAGAGCAAGGCAACGACGAAATCTGCCAGCAGGCATACTGACAGTATGTTGACGAAGCCGATGAGGAACTCAACGACGCTATATCTTTGAAGACGAATTGGTATAAACATATGAGAAAATATGGGTACCATAAGAGCGGATTACAGGGTAAAGGTCTTTTGTGGGATTATCTACAATGATGAAGGCATATTTCCTGATATCAGGGAAATACTTATCAGCCGATTTGGAGCAATAGATATTGAAGCAGGGCCTTTTGTTTTTAATTTTACGCAGTATTATAACAAAGAAATGGGTGAAGACCTTAAAAGGAGATTTTTGTCATTTACCGAGCTGGTTTCTCCTGAGGACTGCTACAAGTGGAAGTATTTTACAAACAGCATTGAGGAAAAACATATTTCATCTTCTTCTCTAAGAAGGGTTAATATTGACCCCGGTTACATGAATCTTTCAAAGGTGGTACTTCTTTCAACAAAGGATTATTTCCACAGGATTTTTCTTACAGGTGGTATATTTGCAGAACTGACCCTTTATTACCAGGCAAAAGACTTCAGGTTTTTCCCCTGGACATATCCCGATTATCGGACAAAAGAATACCTTGATTTTTTTCGCAAGATGAGACAAAACTACAGCCAACAGGAGCAAAAGAAGCAATGAAGATTTTCGTAAGAATCATTATAGATGCTACGGTCATAATATTTGCTCTGGTAATAATAACGGGCTGGAGGGCTCTTGTTCCGCCGAGAATGCCTATCTCTCTTACGCCTCAGGATTATGGTCTTCCATATAAGGATGTAATGTTTGAGACACAAGACAGTGTGAGATTAAAAGGGTGGTTTATACATTCAGAAAAAAGTCAGGCTGTTATTATATGTCTACATGGATATCCTGGCAATAAATCAGACATTCTGCCTGCGCTTGTGTTCCTTTATCCCGAGTTTTCACTGTTATTTTTTGATTTCAGGGCCCATGGCGAAAGCGAAGGGCGCTATACATATTTCGGATTAAAAGAATTTCTGGATGTTGAAGCGGCTATTAGGCATATAAAAAATAATGAGAACCTAAAAGATAAAAAAATAGGTCTGTGGGGTTACTCAATGGGAGGGGCTGTGGGGATAAAGGCATCTTCTGAATACAAAAATATTGATGCCATCGTTACCGATTCTGCTTTTGCAAACTTTCCAGAGATGATTATATATTATTATAAACAGCTGGGTCCTTTGAAGTATATTTTTGGAGGCATCGCAAGGGTTCTTGGTCGGGCAGTATTGAAATCTGATTTTATTCAGAACAGTCCGGAATATGCCATAGGCAATATAAAGTGCCCCATCCTCATTATCCACTCAGTTACAGACGATTTCGTTCCTTATACACATGCAGAAAGACTTTTTGAAAAGGCCCCTGAACCTAAAGAACTTATGGAGGTTAAAGGAGATCATTCCGGTCTTGACCGGGCATTTACTGAGGAATATCAAAGCAAGGTATCATCTTTTTTTTCCTCTTATCTTTCAGATACTAATAAGAACAAAGAGCATAAGTGAGGATTTTTATATATAGTGGAGAGTAATTGCGCCTCTAAAAAAAGGATATGAAGACATATCAAAAAAATCAAAGAAAAGCATTTCTTTGTCTTTTGGCTCTGTTGGCTATTGGACTTGCCCTTTTTTTTATTCCCTGTTGTCCACGCGGTCTTATTGATGTTGGGACAAGCTTACCTGTGTCGGATATTGAACTTATCTATCCTGTTTGGACTGAAATTGCCGCTCCTTTTTTTGATTTTCCTTTTTATTTTCTTACGCTTACTTCTCCTAAAATACAGCTTCTTTCGTGGTTTTTATGGCTTTCAATATTGTGGATTATATTCGCAGCCATTTACTTAAAAGGACCGCTTGCAAAAAAGATATATCTGTTCTTTAGAGGTATGCTTGTGACAGTAACCCTTTTTGCTCTTTTTGTTATCTATTGCATTTTTTCCCCATTCCCGCAATATCGTATAAAGACAAAAAATCCCAATGAGATTTTTCTTGACCTCCATTCCCATACGATATATTCCCATGACGGTCTTATAACCCCTGATAGAAGCCTTAAGTGGCACCTTGACTGCGGTTTTAAAGCGTGGGCGCTGACTGAACATAATTGGATTGGCGCTGCTGCTGGGGTTCAAAAGGATATGATTAAAAGAAGTTCTCTTGATGCTGTTGTAATTACTGCAGAAGAAATCAACTTTCATGGAGTTCATCTTAATCTTCTCGGACTTACACAGAATTTTGATACGGATAGATACCAGAATTTAAAAGAACTAATAGAGGCTGTTCACCTTCAGAAAGGAGTAGTTATCGTTCCTCATTACTGGGCAGAGACAAAATCGCCGTTTTCGATGGGTGATTTATACGAAGCCGGAGTAGACGGGTTTGAAATTTTGGGCGATGCTTCTGTTCCTCTTACTAAAAATATGCAGAAAGAGATTATTTCTTTTTGCAGACAGCAAGGGCTGGTGATGTTAAGCGGAACTAACTGGCACGGCTGGAGAAATTTCTGTACTGGATGGACAGGTTTCAATGTAGATAACTGGAAACTATCTGATTATGATGCAAGAGAAAGGTTAATAATTGATGCTTTGAGTAAAAGGGAAACCCAAAAATTCAGGGTTATAGGATATACTGGTTTTTTTTCATTTTCTTCTGATGGTATCTGGGAGCCTTTTACGGGACTTCTTGCCTATTTCAGAGATATTAACAGGTGGCAAAGGCTTTCCTGGTTTTTATGGGCAGTTGTTATATCCTTTCTTTTACGGATGAGCAAACAACATAAGAAGTATATTGCTGTTTTTTTCTGGATGGGTACCTGTCTTATACTTTTAGTAAAAAGAACCTATGTGTTAAAGATATGGGCTTCAGTAGCAACTGTCAATGAGATTTTACCTGATATAACCTGTGGACTTCTGATTATGGCAGTAGTAACAGCTGTTCTTGCAGCAACCAATTTTATATCAAAATGACCAAGTTGGGGATATAGGTAACACATTAGATTCCTGTTTTTGATATAAAAATTCTCAAGGGGATAAATAACCCAATAACTGGTGTGACCGGATGAAATTTGACAATTTGTAGAGGTGTGTTAGAATTAAAATTAAAGTAGAAGATGAAGCCGTTGAAAGTAAACCTCATTCTGTCTTTAGCACCGTGCAAAGACAGGCAAGAACCCGAATTACCGGGATGGGGTTGACTGAATACTTACGAACCAGGGAGGTGAGAAAAGATGAGAAAGACGAAAAAAGGGTTCACGCTTATAGAGCTATTAGTGGTAATAGCCATCATAGCGATATTGGCGGCTATGCTGCTGCCTGCTTTATCAAGGGCGAGGGAAAGTGCGAAAAGGGGAGTTTGTCTGAACAACCTCAAGCAGCTGGGACTTACCCTGAACATGTATGCGCAGGATTGGGGTGGGTGGTTTCCGTATCATGACCATGCGACTGCGGATTCGATACCGAATGTCTCTCTCGCATTGCTTACCGGACAGACTGATACATCGAATAACAGTTATGAGGGCGCAAGATATGTTACTAATATGAAGCTTTTTATCTGTCCGAGTACCCGGGATACAGCTTCGGAAACAGGTTTTCTGTGGGTCGTAAGACAAACCGTCACTGGGTCTGCAACAAAAGGAAGTTGTTCCTATGCGTATGCCTTGAACCTGAACGACCAAACGCATCCGAATACGGCTATCATGGCAGACAGAAAATCCTTTGTATCTACCAGCGGCAGTTATAGGGAATCTGTATGGTCTGATGGGCCTTCTCTGGGTCAGTACAGCAGACGCCTGCAGGTCTATGACAATCACGGCTATTACGGGGTAAACGTTCTTTACGTCGGGGGAAATGCAAAATGGATTGCAAGTGATAGAGTGCCTACGCTCGTTGCTGTTGGGGTATACATGGATTATTTTTTCGTGCCGGAGGATGCAGTTCCTAATTCAGGAAAGGGTACGGAATATACAACTTCTCTCAGGGATTTAAACAGTACATATTGAATTGTAGTGTCATTGCGAGCGTTTTATGCGTGGCGAGCCGGCGCATTCGTTGTGAGGGGATGTAGTATATGAGTGTGGCAATCCCTCGGGTTCTCGCAATGACAGGTACTGTAATAC
>CAZYYF010000053.1:0-7752 GCA_964650875.1 uncultured bacterium | reverse complement strand
TGCCACGAGGCACACTGATAGTATGTTGACGAAGATGATGAGGAAGTCAACGACGGGATATCTTTGAAAACGAAGTAGTATAAGTGCCCGGTTCAACCTTTTGTTATTGATGAAAACCGTCGGATTGCCAGGCAAATAGGCTGATGACGACAAGCCAGTGGCTTCTGTGCTCATTGCCCGGAAGACAGACGTCTATTTTTCTTGCACTCCACGTCTTTCCATTTCTTTCATATATTTATCAAAAGCGCCGGGTTTGATGGAGGTAGGAATAATTGAAGTCCCTTGAAGTTCTCCTGCTGATATATCACTGAGCATTTTAGGCATAGCAGCAACATGAGGCGTAAGAAAAATCAGCAGTTCGGTTTTCGTGTTCTCTGTGGTGGTTCTTTTGAATAATGTACCAATAAGAGGGACGTCTCCAAGAAAAGGAACTTTTTTTGCCTCTTCTGTTTTCTTATCCTCCATAAGTCCTCCGATTACTATCGTCTGGCCATCCTGGATGGCAACCCTGCTGGTCGCCGCACGTTTTGCAAAAACAGGGGCATTGACTGTCTCGGAAATCGGTACTGTTGTTCCTATAAGAGCAGATATCTCAGGACTGACATCAAGTATTACCAAGCCCGCAGGATTTATATGGGGTGTTACAGTAAGGATAATACCTATATCTTCGTACTGGATGGTATTTATTGTCTGGCCTGTATCTGTCATTCGTGAATTTGTGATGAAAGGTACCCTCTGACCCACAGTAATTTTAGCAGCCTGGTTATCACTACCCAGTATATAAGGACGTGAAAGAACATCAAGCTTACCTACCTTTTGCAACGCGTTAATAGCAGCAGACAGGTCTTCTTCAACAAACCTTATACCTAAACCTGTACTTTTATCTGAAAGGTCAAAATTGCTAAAGACCCTTCTGTTGCCATCAGTAGTAAGATTAAGAAGAGAAAACTCTGTGCCGAGGTCCAGAGATTTATCATGCGTAACTTCGGCTATCAGAACCTTTATCAATACCTGTGGTACAGCCCTATCAAGGTCAGCAATAATCTCTTTCACTTTATCAAAATTTTTTGATGCAGTCATCACCATAAGCGAATTTGTATCTTCCTCTGCAACCACATAAACCTGCCCGACAAGACCACTTGCTACCTGGGAAGCTACAGGAGAAATTGTAGTACCTGTTACTGTCCGCTGAAACCTCTGCTGTGTAGTGGTAGTACCAGTTGCACTTGTCATAAAAAGGTTGCTAAGAACAGTTTCAAGGTTCTTTGCTTTACCGTTTTTTAGGCTATAAATAAAGACTGCCTGCTCTTCTTCAGGACTGGCATCAAGTTCCTTTATAACCTCTTCAACTACTTTTAGTACATCAGGCGGACCACTTACCACAAGGGTATTGGTCCTATCGTCTGCTGATGCAACAACCTTGACATGAGGCTGTCCGCTTTCAACTGTTGCAGAACTTGATGTTGCCTGTTGTGTCTGACCTCTGAAAAAGCCGGCTGCTGCCTGGATATTTCTGGCCTGTGGTCCTGGTGTTGAAGTCGTCTGTTCAATCTTGAACATATCATTGATAAGCTTGGCAGTATTAGTCGCGTTGGCATACTTAAGCTGAAAAACCTTGACCTCAGATACCACTGAAACAGCGGTATCAAGCGCACGTACAATTTCAACAATCCTACGTATATTGGCTTGTGTATCAGTAAGAATAAGGGAATTGCTGCTTACGTTAGCGGTAATCTCGGCATAAGAGGGTAACAAAGGAGCAATATCTTGTTTTAACTGGGTTACATTGAGATACCTTATGGGAATAATCTGGGTTACAACCGTATCGGTAGGTTCAATTTCATCTGGATTATTTCCAGTCCGCACAGGGATATTTCTTTTCTTAGCATCAGCAAGAGGAACAATCTTTAACGTGCGCCCCATAGGTATAGCGGCATATCCTTTTTCTTTGAGGGCTATATTCAGAAGAGACACTGCCTCATCAACTGTAATAGGCTGTCTGCTCATGACGGTGATTCTACCTTCAACGGTTGTTTCTCTAATAACCACAAGCCCTGCAACTTCAGATAGATACTGGAGTATAGAATCAACAGATGTATCCTTGAAATTAAGACGTAGGGTCTTGCCTTCTTGCGGTAAGGAGATATCTTTTATTATGTCACCGGTATCAGGCATTTCAGAAACCTGCGAAGGTATCTCTTTAATAACATTAGAGATTTTTTCAGGTGAGGTTTCTAAACCAGAGTTTATGTCTGTAGCAGGTATCTCCCCAGAAGGTTCCTGACTGACATCTACACCAAGTATTGTTTCTACAACCGGCTCGGGAGAAGTAACAGTAACAGGTGCTTCTTCTTCTTTTTCCTGGGCCGTTTCTATCTGTTGCTCGTTTGCAAGAACCATAAAAACTTGTATACACAAAACAACGGATATACTGACAATGAAAAACCTCTTTTTAATCTTTAATGTTCCCATTTTTCATAACCTCCTGTTTATTCCCGCTTTAATACAAATTGTAATGATAAAATCTGTGATAATCCTATCACTGCAGTTCTCTTTGACGCCGCAACCTTAACCTTTCAAGCACTGTTTCTTCATCAAGTTTATCAATAATTTTAATGGTGTCGGATGTCACTATTTCAACTGCATGTGGCCTTTCGTAGTCTACAATATTAATATCCGTAGATGCTTCTAAACCAGACATAGAAATAACACTTGCTATACTTTCTCCTACCTTTACAATATTCTTTTTCCCATTTTCTACATATTCAACATAATCTAATGTTATTGATTCAATAGTCTTATTTAAAATTGTATCCCCTTTCCGGACACGTTCTATTTTTTTAAGGGAGGTCTCCTCAAAAAATGCAATGTATTCTGCGCCCTCATCTACTATTCCTGTCAGCACCTTTCTTGTAACAACAGGGGTTTGCTTCAAAATAGACGACTGCGGATGCCTTAAAAGCTCGGTTTGGGACAGACGGTTCTTCAGGTAGATATTCTTTTCGTAGACTACCTTATACCTTTCATAAGAATAAGGGTTTGTTATTTCCTCAGCGCTTACACTCAAAATTATAACCATAAACATAAGTATGAAAAATAGTTTCTGCATTATTTTATTTCCTCCGCTTTGATTGAAGTTTCTGACGAAGTCTTTTGCGAAAATAATAAAGAAGAAGGAGGATGAAGTTCTCCAATACGCACCTGAAGCGTCAAATCGTCAGTTCCTTCTTTGCGGGTAGTTATCTGCAAGTTTTTTATTTTTAAAGGAAGTTGGGAACTTTCCACTTTCCATAAAAACCTGGTAATATTCATCATTGAACCTGTTGCTACTACCTGAAATATATGCTCATCCAGTTTTTCTTTTTTATTGGCGCCTTCAGGTTTCAACAAAGATAAAGACATATTGCTTTCTTCAGCCCATTGACGTAAAGCATTTAACGTGCCAGTCCCGATACCTGTTTCAGCCATTTGTCTGTCAGCCTTCACTGTATTTTCCCAGCCAGACGAGAGTTCTTTCCACTGAAGAAGTATTCCACGGGATTTTCTCATTTGAACAACAAGGTTTTCTATCTCTGACATCAGCATATCCCTTTTTTTTATATATGGGGTAAACAAAAATCTATCAAGAAATAGAATTACAATCACCATAAAAGTAACCATAGCTATCTTATGTTCTCTCTTTGACAAAATCATTGGACATCCCTCCGCGTATCAGTATTCATTTCATCTATGCCCCTAAAAATAAAACTTACCGCATATACAATATCCTGCGAAGAACCTGAAGACTGTCGTATATAAAGAAGGTTTACATCAGAAAAACTTTTGTTTTGTTTAATCTTATCAACCAGTTCTAAAACAGTTTTGCTGTCAACAGATTTACCTGATACAAGACCGCGCATATCATCACGTATTGCAATGCTGGTTACCCAGATTCCACCTCCAGAAGGAAAGGCAAGAGTTACCTCTCTGAGACACTCAAGAAACGTCATTTTTTGCCCCTGCCATGTACGTAGACAAGCAATATAATCAAGCATCTCTTTTGCTCTCTCCAGTTCAGGAGATAGCCGCGCCAATTGTTCTTTTATCTCTGCTACCTTTTGTTCTTTTTTATGAAGGTCAAGCATACCGGCAACTACAGCAAAAGCAATCAGTGTAAATATCATAGCTGCTCTGACGATCATTTTTTGCCAGCGAAACTTCTTATGGACAACCAGATGGGAATGAAGAAAATTTACAGGAAGTCCGCTTCTATTGCCTCCGTATCTTGCCAATGCTGTTGGAGCCCCAAAAGTTATACGATTACTGCTGTTTGTATCACCAGAGGGCTGTCTGGTGATTTTACAATGCAGGGGGAGAACCTTTTCAAGTGTTTCTTCTTCCTGTTTTGTCAGGCCGTAGTCATCCCATACGGTTATTTCGGAAGGTAGAGAACAATTTTCATCGTCAGGTAGAAACATCAATATTCTTTTTATTTCTTCGGAGATAGAAACCAAACGGTTTAAAGAAAGTTTTTCTTCTCCAGTTTTATGTTGTGTGAATACCCCAAGATGTTTCAAAATCACAGGTGCACCACCTGAATACAGGGTAAATTCTGCAGTTTCTCTTCCAAGATAAAGCAATACAAAATCCTGCCCGACAGCATAATTGCTACCAATAGCCAGCGAAAAAGGAACCACAGCAGCCATTTTCAGTCCTGCATTTTTAGCGACACGTGAAATAAATTCCATCCTGTTTCTACTTATCGCTAATAGTAAAACAGAATCACCAGCAGTATCTTTTCCCTCATTTTTGACATAATCCAATACAAGTTCGTCAGCCGAAAGAGAAAAATCTTTTTCAGCTTCAAGCCTTAAAAGGTTTGACAGGGTTTCATTATCAAGACGAGGGACCTTCTTCTCTTTTGCAAGTATCCATTTAGCAGGTACTCCTATGAAAACTGGAGAAGAGGTGGAGATACGGCGAGAACTTAGAAAAACCTGAAATGAATTGCCTATAGATTCTGCTTCAGAAACTCCTTCAGGTAAGCGCCATTCAGCCGTCTGTCTCATATAATATGTTCTGCCTTTCAAAGACAATTCAGATATAAGAAATGTCTCTTCTCCAAGGGCAATTCCTAAGAAAGTTTTTCCTTTCAATGTCATAAAACTCCTCTGTTGATTAAGGCATTAAGGTCTGGTAAGGTGTCATTCCTTTTCTCATGTTGTTTAGTATTTCTGGAGCAAGTGGCCATCCTAATCCTGTTAAGTCCTGCCAGGATACAACCTGGGGTGGACTGGAACGTCTATCAATGATAGCCCTAAACCTTTTAAATGCCCTTCCATCTCCACTAACCGCAAGTATGTCTGCAGAAAACTGGTAAGAATAGGTTGTAATCCAGTTGCCCACTTCCGCTGCTTTTTCAGGAGGTAAAACCTCTGCAACCCAGGCTATGCTTTTGAGGGCTGTATGTTCCACCATTGACCTGTAGTCTATAAGGGCGTCCACATCTACTTCTTCCAGTCCAGGCAGACAGGTGAGCACCTCTCTCGGTGCTGTATTGACATTCACAAGTCCTTCTTTTCTCCCTCTATTACCTACTGTAAGTTGAGGAGCTATTTTTTCAAATTCAGCCAATGACAGACCTGTACGTGCATAAAAATCTAGAATGTTTTCAAAAGGCCTGCCGCGGCGCACCATCCCCATCACAGTAGACAGGCGGTTTGCATCAAGAACGTCTCTCAATAGTTCTGTAAGTCCGGTCGTGTTGGAACTATTAACATTGACCAGTGTTCCTTGCTCTTGAACCCTGGAGACATTTGTCTGGTTGCTATAAACAGTGACAAAATCATAGATGCCTCTATTGAGAACACCATCTATATTGTCTTCTGGCAGACTTTTCGCGCCATCGTTTTCGTTTTCATCCAGAACGCCGTTTCTATTTGTATCTTCTCCAAAAAGAACTTCCATGCTTGCTCCTTTTACAAGAAGTACCTCTTCAACGGTTTCCAAAGGCCCGCTTTTACACTGGTAACCCGGTGATAATAGAAGATAATATTCACTTTTAGCACCGCCTGCTGTTGACTCTTCCTCAGAACTACGCCAGTCCACTATTGAAGCAGCAAGCTCATCTGTCATTCCAGGAAGCATCAGAAGCATCTCAACAGGCGCCGTATTAAGATTGAGTTTACCTGACTCGTCCCCAATACCAAAGTTATAATTCAAGTCATCATCGTAATCTGGTAGAAGAAACCAGATATATCCTCCTGCTATGGGAACGGCTTCGCAGTCATAAAATTCTCCGGGAACTATTTCATCTTCCTCCATATTGTCAATCTGATAAATAGCAAAAGCCAACGCCCCTTTGGCAATCCACTCTGCCTGCAAAGACGCAAGTCTATTGGCAGAAATAAGCAGTTCTACCCTCGCACCTCGCGCGAGAACAATAATCAGTCCCGCGAGAACCAGCACAATCCATAGGGCAACTATGAACACCATACCTTTTTTTCTGTCATTCGTTTTCATTGGACATCTTTTTACTGGGCTCCTGTTGCGTCTGATAATATCTTTCCAGTAAGAGGTTCCTTGCACGGCAAAAGAAAAACCCTCCTGAAACTATGAATTTCCTCTTCTGTTTCAGAAATAGCGATTTTCATCTCGAGACAGACATCAACGGCAACAGGTAATATATCTCCAACGGTTGTAGAATCCCACGCGTCAAGCCATACAGTCCCGTCAAAATACTTTATTTCAAACGCGCTAATACCGGAAGCTAACCGTTCCTCAAAAGGTTCAGGTTCTTCAAGAGAAAGAAGGTTGACCCTGATATTGCGTAAGAGAACAACCTGATTGTTTTCCTTTTCTTCATCAGAGGTTAATATATATTCCACTCCCACGATACCAACAGCTGAATCCTGTGTATTAACAGGCCTGGTGAAAAACGACATTGTATCTGACTGCCCAAGAAAAGGACCTGCGAGTATTCCCCGTGGAGGTAAAGCAGATTGCAGGTCGCAACCCATAACACTAAAAGCAAGAGTGGCTGCTTTCATTGGCGCGAGTATCCTTTCACTTTGTTTTTTTGCCTTGAAACCGGTATTCAGACTCGTGTAAAGAAACCCTGCTACAATAGCAATCATTGCCATCGCAGCAAGCATCTCTAATAATGTAAACCCTTTCTTGCATACATACGGAATTCTCACCTTCTTTCTGCATATCCGTTGTTCTGTTTGTAACCCAATCTGCTGGTTAAAAACCTTCTGATACTTTTGAGATGCTGTCATTAACTTACTGTCCTCCGCCGGTATATACAAGTGTCGCAAGGCTTACAGACTGTTCATGATTCCGCGATTTCCAAAACACCTGCACGACAAGCTCTTTAACGGTTTCTCCTTCCCATGCCGACAGTTCAGCCGTCCATGTATAATCCTGTTGTTCAGGCAGAAAATCCCCCGAGATTGAAACAAAATCAAATTTTTCAGAAGATACAATTTCAGCAATCATGTTATGAGCTAAAAATGTTGCTTCAGAACGTTTCCTGCTTTCAGATGCCGCTGTTGTTGCAAGAGATATACCTCTCATCGTAACAGGTAGAACAATACCGGCAAACATAAGAGTCACAAGAACTTCTATGAAGGTAAAACCTCTTTTACATTTAAAAAATCTTATCATTGGTTCCTTTTGACCTGCTCAATATGAAAATGGTCTAAGGGAGATGAACATATAATATCCAGCTGGTTTCCTTTTCTATCCTGCATATGCACAACAGCAGGCTGG